>JAMFRX010000250.1 GCA_026224995.1 Puia dinghuensis | reverse complement strand
GTCTCAGGGGAAGAAAAACTTCCGGTCAATTCAATAAAAGGATATGTTTCAAGAAAGGCTGCAGTCGTAAGCATGTCCACCCTGTCGTCATCCACCAGCATACAGGTGATTTTGTTTGTCATGCAATGCGGCTTTGGAATTTTACACTATAGCGAATATAATTCTTTATCCCTGTACCCCGTCGTTCACCAATTCTTTTTGTCGTTCACCCATCTCATTTCTATCCGGCATTTCTACCCTGTAGGTTTGCGTGAAACATCCAGTTATGAAAATGATCTTTACGTTCTTCGCCAGCCTTCTCATGGCCGCAGGGGTATTCGCTCAGACGCCACAATCCTTCAACTACCAGGCCATCGCCCGCGACGGCTCCGGTAACCTATTGGCAAACAAACCTATCGGCTTGCAGCTGAGCATCTTAGACGGGAGTGCAACAGGCGCCGTTGTGTATGCGGAAACTTTCTCTCTCACGACCAATGATCTCGGTCTTTTCACGCTTGGCGTCGGTACCGGCACGGTCGTGAGCGGCAGTTTTTCCGTCATCAGCTGGTCTACGGGAAGCAAATACCTCAGGACCGAACTGGACCCGACGGGTGGCAGCCACTATACCCTCAATGGCACTGCCCAGCTACTGAGCGTTCCCTATGCCCTCTATGCCAATGCCGCGGGCAGCTCGGCGGGCGGCCCCTGGACAGTCAGCGGCAATGATATCACAAACGGCAATTCCGGGAGCGTCGGCATTGCCATTGGTAACGCCCCCCTCCAAAACCTGGTACAGATTGGTAACCCGCCGTCGTTTATCGGCAATACCTTTGCAATGGGCAATGGTTCCCAGGGTATGTCATTTGGTTTTGCCGGCGCCAGTCTCACCTCCACCTGGTTCAGCAATAACAACTTCTCGCTGATGCCTGCTTTTGGCAGCACAGGCTACCTGGGGATCGGCACCGAGTCTCCCACAAACCAGCTGCAGATCGGATCAACGCCGGGTTTTGCCAGTAACAACCTGGCCATGGGCAACGGAACCCAGGCCATGTCCTTCTTCCAGGATGTGACGACCTCTACCTGGTTCAGCAACACGAGCTTTTCCCTGATGCCCGCCGGAGGCACGGGCAATGTAGGCATCGGCATTCATCCATCGACAACGGTAAAATTAGAGATCCAACCGGCTTCATCGGGTACCGCTATCTTCATCACAGGCAGCGGCAACCGGACCGCGTTCGAAGCCCAGAGCGGGGATTTCCTGCTGGATGGCGGAGATGCCTCGATCAGCGGTAACCTCAACATCGGCGGCGGCGACCCCAACTCCTCTCCACTTGTTGTCAACACCGGTCTTTATGTCGCAACTGCCCCCGGCGATCCCGGAGTATTACTTCCACCGCACGGTGGATTTAGCGGCTCGGCTAATAATATGGCTATCGATGCCTCGGCCGGCAATGTTTGGGGACAGGGTTTTTACGCAACCTCGGATGCGCGCGTAAAAAACATCCTTGGACCCAGCGACGCCGCAGCCGATCTTGAAAAATTGAACCGCATCCGGGTCACCGACTACACCATGAAAGATACTATTGCAACCGGCAATCGCAAATTCAAAAAGGTCATTGCACAACAGGTAGAGGAAGTCTATCCCGACGTCATCCGTAAACAAAGAGGCTTTATCCCCAACATTTACCTGGAAACGGCAAAAATGGAGCGAACCGACAGCGGCTATATCCTCAGCTTCGACAGCCCCCACCATCTTTCGGCCATGGCGAAGAGGCTCCGGATGTCCGTCGGCGGCCTGATGAAACCTTATCAGATCATCTCTATCCCCTCCATCCGGCAGGTAGAGATCAAGTCCCCCGCGCTTCGCAGCCAAAAAGCCTTCGTCTATGGGGAAGAGGTCGACGACTTCCGGACCGTCGATTACGAGGGTCTCAGCGCCCTCAATATCTCCGCCACGCAGGAGCTCAGCAAGCTCGTGAGCCGGCAGGCGCAGCTGATCGAATCGCTCAGGAACAGGATCAGCAGACTGGAATCATCATCCCTCAGCCATACCCCGGTTGGCAAATAAACCCAAACATGAAACACTCCACTCTTCTATTCCTGCCATTCCTGCTCCTGCCGTTCCTGCTCCTGACCGGCGACTCGTTTGCCCAGGCCCCGCTTGCCCAGGTGGTCAGCAGCAGCGGAGGCTATTTTACGGGCGGCAACGCATCGCTGAGCTTCACTCTCGGCGAAACAACCGTGCAGGCCTATACCGGCGCCGGGGCCATCCTCACCCAGGGCTTTCAGCAGCCGCTTGACGCCAGCGCCCCCCTGCCCTTGCATATCCTGTCCTTTACGGCGATCCTCAGCGATGGTCGCACCCAGTTGCAATGGATGACGGATCAGGAAGTAAATACCAGCTACTTCAATGTCGAACGTTCAACGGATGGGTTGGCTTTTTCCACCCTGTTTACTGTTCAGAGCATTAACAATCCCGCCACGATGAATACCTATCATGCAACGGACTCCTTCCCGCACGCGGGCAAGGACTATTACAGGTTGAAGGAGGTCGACTTGAGCGGCTCAGTTTCCTATTCACCCATTGTGGTCGTTATCCTAAACACCAACCTGAGCTGCACGGTTTATCCTAATCCTGCCACCAGCCAGGTCTTTATACATATCCAAACCGATGCCGCGAGACAGGCGACCGTAAATTGGTACGACACACGCGGCCGATTGTTGCTGAGCCGGGCAGTAGAGCTCGTCGCCGGTGCGAACCAGGTCGAATTTGATTTCCATGGATTTGCAAAAGGTATGTATATCGTCAGGATCACCGGCCTCGATGGTCTTCCATCTTTTACTATTCTTAAACAATAGGGCCAGCAGATCGACGATCTCCTTTTCTAATACGGGATTGTCGGTATATCTGAGTGCTGCAGGCTTTTTAATCAAATCATGCGCATCCCGTGATCCTCTCAACAGCCCACTTCCAGTTCTCCAAAATTCCATTATTATCCAGCTTGCAAAGATCACGAAGTATAGTAATGGATTCTATTCCAAATACCAAACTCAACGCACATACCATGTTGTCAAACTCATATTTTGAGATAGCATCCTTAAGTGGTAACAATGCCTCCGTGATCAACGCAATACGTCTGCCACCCCTTAACTGTGTTTGGTTGTCAAGTAAGGAGTCGCTGATCACAGAGCTGAGGAAAAGTCTGAACTCATTTTCATTTTCAATGAACAGATTAAAATGATAGTCGATCAGCCGCTCAAGCCTGGGGATAAGATCATCGGCAGGCAGATCCTTGAACAGGTCTTCAGGTTTTTCCGACTTTAACTGAAGAGAAGCCTCCCGCTTCAGTGCATCCAGCTTGGTGAAATAGCGGTACGCAGTCGCCTTTGAGATCCCCGCTTCTTTTGCTGCTTGCTCGATGCTAGTCAAATTCCCTTCTTTCAAAAGCTTGTTTGCTTTTAAGATCAACGCCTCCCGGGTCTTTAGTTTTTGGACGATTCGCCCTTTATCTAGCTGCAACTTTGCCATTGTGAGACGTTTTTCTCATTTTCCCATGTAATTACAATAAAGGTAATATATTTGTGAGACAATAGTATCATGAAAGGGCAAAAAACCATACGCGGCATCCAACTCGTCTATAATGACATAGGGGCAGGACCTCCAATTCTCCTGATCCACGGTCAGCCTTTTAACCGTAGTATGTGGGACGATCAAAAAGACTTCTTAAGTAAGAATCACCGCCTTATCATTCCGGATCTTCGGGGTTATGGTGAGTCAGGAGTAACCGAAGGCATCGTCCTGCTGGATGAACTGGCACTCGACCTGATCCATTTGCTGGACCAGTTAACAATAGACAAGGCTATCGTGATAGGTCTGTCCATGGGTGGCCAAATTGCCCTGGAACTGTTTAGGTTAAAGCCCGGTTTGTTCAAGGGTATTGTCCTGGCCGATACGGATGCCAGGGCAGAAGACGAGAAAGGCTATCAAAACCGGTTAGCACTCGCAGCAAGGATCTTAAGTGACGGAATGGAAAAATTTACTGAGGAAAGGATCAGGCAGTTTATGTGCGCCGGCACTTTTGAAAATAAGCCAGAAGTTGTCACCCGGGTTGCTAATATGATGAAAACCACCAACCCCGCAGGCTCGGCAGCCGCACAGCGGGGGAGGGCGGAAAGGCTTGATTATACCTCATTGCTGAAGAAGATAGACTTCCCGGCATTAATTGTAGTAGGAGACAAGGATGAATTCACGCCGATAGAAAGTGCGACTTACATGCATGAAAGGATTACTAATTCGACACTTGCTGTAATAGCGGACTCGGGCCACATTGCCAATATGGAGCAGCCGGATGAATTTAATAAAGCGCTGGAGAAGTTTCTACTGACAACTTTAATTTTTAACTAGACAGCTATGGAAAAAGAGTTATTTAAGTACCTGGTACTGGATGTATTTACCAAGGAAAAATACAAAGGTAACCAGTTAGCAGTCGTGTTCACAGAGAGTGAATTGGAGCTACTCATGTATGAGGATATTTCGAGAGAGTTTGGCTATTCGGAATCCTCTTTTATTTATTATTCGGCCCCGGACAAGGCTTTAAAAGTTCGCTCCTTTACGTCCACAGGATTCGAGATCCATGGAGCCGGGCATAATTTACTTGGTGTGGTTTGCGCTGCTTTATTAAAGAAGATGCGAGTTTTTCACGAACAGCCGGATGACAAGTTTGTCATCATGAAAGATCAAAAGATAAGACTGTTGATCGGGTTTGATGAAATAAGTCGACTGCCGATTGTGGGAATGAGGCAACAAGCCGCTGTCATAGGAAAAACAGTCCCGTCAGGCCTTCTGGCAGAAGGTCTTTCGCTTGCGCAGGATGAATTTTTAACCGGCGATCTTAACCCAACGGTTGTAAATACTGAAGTCGCCCATTTGATGGTTCCGTTAAAAAGCATCCAGGTCTTGAATAAAGCAGTTTCAAACAAAAGCCTTTTGATTAAACTGGCAGCTCAGTATGGATTTGAGGGTGTCTATTGTTTCGCATTCACGGAAAACGATCCTGAGAATATAGTACAAACACGTTTTTTTAACCCTGGCATCGGCATCGACGAAGATCCCGCTACCGGGAGCGCCGCAGGCCCTTTGGCCGGATATCTCTATGAAAAAAAGCGGATTGCTGTAGATACAGAGTATCAACTCTTACAGGGTGTGCAGATGAAACAACCCTCCATGATCAAATTTAAAGTAAGTGATCAGGATATTATCGTTAGCGGATCTTCAGTGATTACCATGGAAGGCGTTTTATATAAATGAATACAGAACAAACAATCAAGGGGCATTCTCACATTTCACCCGCCCATGAACCACATTAAAACAACCGTATTTGTCTCTGCATTCCAAAAACCCGGTTGCTATAAAAGACGCCGCATCTATCGTATCGACAATTTTATTACCAGAAAAGTCATAATTCAATTTATGACCTTGGTAATAAACCCAATGCCTGTCTTTTGAAAGCCCCCCGCTATTTTGATATATGGTAAGATTAGCGTACTCTTCCGATGGGACTTTAAACCGATTGTAGTAGTAATACTTTCCGTCTGTCGTCCAACAGTCGCTCTCACCTTCGCCGTAGACAAACTTAAAACCTTTGGGATTAACTGTATTTAGCGGATCAGTCTCAAAATAGATATCTTTTCTATCCCTGGAGTAATAGGGATTGATGATGGTAAATGTTCTTCCATCTGACTGGTTAACCCGGTCTTTGCCATAATAGCCGCTGTTCTTGTCCCGGGCATAGTATTCTCCAATGGCTTCAAAAGTCGCTGCGTCCGCCCCTGCAATAATTTCCGACTTGTAGAAAGCGACTTTGTCATCTTTTCCATAGTCCTCAAATCGGAGGATCTTAAACGTGGCCGCATCGGCATTCAGGGTATCCTCGCGCCCACCGTTTCCTTCGTTCCAGGATTTATAAACCACCATATGCCCGTCATTGTGGTACCCTGTCGAACAACTTACAAGCGCCGACAGGAAAAGCCCCAGGTATATTTGTTTAATTAAGTTCATAAGTAAAGTCTTATCCCATATTTAAAAGAAGTATGTACCGGATTATAATCCGTGAAAGTTGCTATAGAACAAGGTGAATAATACCCACCAAAAACAGATACCCTTTTGAACACTACGATCGCCGCCTCGCCGAAAAAGGAGAGGGAATTGGATCTGCCATCATCCTGGATAACGCTGGACCCGAAATTCGGCGCCTGGGTTTGCTTATTATTAGACAAAATAAGCAGAGAGGCGCCCGCAGTGACTTCAAAACTGAAATTTGGCTGGTTCACCAGCTTGTAGCCAATGCCGACTGGAAAGGAAAGAACGGAACTTTTAAACGTGGTTTTATAAGTGGTACTATTGAACGGATCCGCATATTCAGCCGAGTTCTGAAATTTATAGTAGTTCGCCCTTATCGAAATGAACAGTCGCCCATAATTGCGCTGAGAAAATAATTTTACCCCGGCTTCGAAAACGGGGGTAGTCTGAGAGCTATAAGTGCCGGCTGTCACTTTTTCATTTATAGCGGGGTCCTCGAACAAATTGGCTGCCGAAACGCTAAGCCTATTGGAAGAAGCACCAAAACCGACAAAAACCTGGGCCGGATATTTTTGCTTTGCCGTTTGTACATGCCCTTTTGTCGCGACAGAGAAAAGATCGGCTAAACTCTCGCTGGTATACTTTGCGCCCGCGATCCGGGATTCTAACTTAGCGTTAGTTTGTAAGATCGCCTGGAAGAAGACACTAAGCTGCTGCCTGAATACGGGCAGCTCCACCACCCCTGTATTGTCGTCGCTATTGGTCTGATACTCCTTAAAGTAGAGCTCGGTTAATGGCTTGGCATCGCTGCTTACATAGAAATTCGAACGTTGGGCGCTCCTGAGCTCATATAGCCGGTACCGGCCGTCATTATAGAGCTCCCGGATAAATACCGAAACGTCTTCATATGCGTCTGCGGTACTGGCCGTTGCATTGTGATAGTCGGTCGCATTGGTTAGACGTTTCCCCTTGTAAGAAAGATAGGTATCGGAATGAGCCACGGAAAATTTCAGGCAGTTATCCGGGGTCAATAGTACCGGTTCTGCAGCGCCTCCGGCGAGGAATGGAACCTGCGCGGGGCTATTTCTGTATTCCGCATAATCGGGAAACTTTCCATTAATCGTATCTCCTTTTATGTTAATATAATAGCCATCTACATCATGGCTTTGGGCGATTAGCTTAAAAGAGATGAATACAAATAACAATAAGACGGGTAGGGGTTTGCAAGCAATCATTGGGGGATAGGTTATTGGTTTAAAATAGTGCTTGCCCCAAGATATATAAAAAATTGGCAATTCTATAATCCCGGCGCCCCTTTTCCTTCCGTCAATAGCTTGTACAAGCTCCCTTTTATGAAGTAATCCCAGCCTTTTGAACAGCCGTCATAACATTGGAATTCCGGCACCAGCCCGATGTGCGCAAAATCTATAACAGTCTTGCCGTCATGGCTGGAGAGCTCAAAGACGACAGTAGTATTCGTCCATTCATGTTGGTCTTTGACAAAAGTAAGCCTGCTGTCAGTGACGAGCCAGACGATTTTTTTATCCGGGATGGACTCGATAAGCTTTTGCGTGGAGACATGAACGTCATCGAACCGAACGGTGAACTCATCGTTTAGCTGATGCGAGGCCCCTTCCAGATCGGGGGTCCACCATTTTGTGACGTTGTTGATGCTTTTGAAGACCTGTTGCGCCGTTGCATCCACTGTAAGGGTTGCAGTATAATCTTGTTTTTTCATGCTGTAAAGCTACGGTCTGAAATTAGCATCAGCAGGGTGTGAAATAGACTTTCTATGGGGCCGATTTAGACAAAAAATCCCCGTCGATGATCAGAAGCCGCACCTTTTCAGTCGTAATAGAACGATGAGAGCTGGCATCGTCCGATAACACGTAGGTCATGCCCGTGGTCAGGGTCACTTTCTCGCCCGATTGCAGCTCGCTGACAAAGCTGCCGCTGAGGCAGTGAACGATATGCCCCTTCTGGCACCAGTGATCGGCCAGGTAGCCGGAGGAATATTCGACGATCCGTAAACGCAGGCCGGGTAATTGATAGGTTTGCGAGGTGACGGCGCCCGTCTCGCCAGGATGGGTTTCTTTTTCGATGGTATTCCAGTCGATGGTTTGAAAAGGTATCATTTAAGCAAGTTCCGGGTTTTTTCGCTCATCGCCGCTTGCTAATTTTACAGTAAATTCTTTCAAATGCAAAAATTCAAGATCGTTCCTCTAAGCGAGGAATATGCCAGCCGACTGCGGCAAAGCCAAATGGATGACTTCGGTCATCCCGTTGTCGAACAAGTGGCTACTGGCAAGGGCCCCTGCCGGGTTTCGCTAAAACCCTTTGTCGTCGGTGAAGACGTGAGAATGCTTGTGTCCCACAGTCCGTTCGCCATCCAAAACGCTTTCGATCAGCCCGGGCCGATATTCATTAACAAGAAAGCAGTCGAGGCCTATAAGGAAGTCCACCGTTTCCCGCCGGAGATCAAGGCCAATAAGGAAAGCTTCCCGTTAACGCTCATCGGGTACAATAAAGAACAGAAGATGGTGCTTACCCGGCTGGTGGGCGATGACGACCCGGACCTGCTGATCCCGCAGCTACTACAGGACCACGCAGAGGTAGACTATCTCCACGTGCGGAATGCCCAAGCCTGCTGCTATATCTGTAAAGTGGAAAGAGCCTAATAATCAAACTTCAGCTGAAACCTGATCCCATACTTCGGCACCATCGGATGATCCATATAAGAAAAACGCTCTATCGCATCGACCCTAAGGAACTTAAAGATATTCCCGATCCCAAAACCAGCTTCAATATAAGGCTGATTGCCGAGGGCAAAGGTCGTAGGCACCCCGTTCACCGTAGGGAATTTCATAACCATGGGATCCTTCGACGGATCATTCTCCGACCGTATCCCGCCATACAAGAGCTTCCCCGTAAGGATCTCCCGCCACTTGAGCTTCTTAAAGACTGGGATCTTGTTGAAGAGAAACCCATTGAAGTGATGCTCTATATCCATTCCTACATAATGGTCGCTCACGAATTCCAGGAAGTTCATGAGGTTATAACTGTCGGGCTGATAGATATAGGTCTGGTTGGCGGGGAGGATCGTCAGCAATGGAAAGGGTAGCTTTCCGCCGACATAGGCGCCGGAGATAGTGACGTCGGTATAGCCCAGGGCGGAAAGGTAAAAGCGTTTGAAGATGTTAAGCGTGATATCCTGATAGGAATAGTCGCTGCCCAACAGACCTTTGAAACCCGCCATATATTGAAGGGAGAAGATAGGATATTCATTGGGGAAGGGCACGCGATATACCCTGCCCTGGTAGAATTTTTCATGGGGAGCCCAACGGATCTGGGCGGAAAGCTGCGAAGTGATGATATGGTTGACGGTGTCGCTGCCACCGGATTTAAGCTGGAGGTAATGGAGATCGCCCGCAGGCTGCTGGTCCCAGTACTTGAAACCGAATCCATAGCTCAGGTGGTTGGGCAGTTCATGGATATAGTCGATCCGGAAGATGTCGTTGTAAAGATAGGTGTCGCTGGTCCCGCGTTTAAAGGAAGACAGGAAGCTGTTGTTCTGCACGAACTGAAGTTCCTGCCCCGGGATTTCCACGTCATGCTGGAAATTGAATTTGAGATAGTGCAGGGGATAGCCGTAATCGGAGAGCTTGTTGAAAGAATAGGCCACGCCGGCATCATATTTCCATCGCTGGTCGGCAAATCCATAGGCGCCATAGCCGTCCAGCCAGATGCGTTTGCTGAAGGCCGGTTTGCTTCTGCCGCCGAAGGCCAGCCGCAGCCCTTCCAGCGTGTTGAAGCTATAGAAGGTATTCACCGGGCCGATCTCGAACTTTCCCGCGCTCTTGTAGCCCGCCACCAGGAGATTGATCAGATCCTTGGTGCGGATAAACGT
>JAMFRX010000249.1 GCA_026224995.1 Puia dinghuensis | reverse complement strand
TGTCCTGGCTGGCCGCCCGCCTCTATCCCCGCAGCGGCATGACCCGCAAGGACTGGTGGGCCTTCTTCGGCCTCCAGCTATTCGCCCACATCTTCATCGACGCCTTCAACGCGTATGGCACCGGCTGGTTCGAACCCTTTAGCCACTACCGGCTGGCCTTCCACGTCCTCTTCGTCGCCGACCCCTTCTTCACCATCTGGCTGGGCATCGCCTTCCTTGCCCTCCTCCTGCTGCGGGCGCATCATCCTGCCCGGAAAAAATGGGCTTACACAGGTATCCTCCTTTCCAGCATCTACCTCTGCTACTGCATCGGCAACAAGCTGAGCACCGACGCCCATGCGAAAGCCGATCTCCAGCTACAACATAAAACCTATACCCGCTACCTCTCTACGCCGACACCCCTTAACAACTGGCTCTGGTATATCGTTGCCGAAGACAGCGGCGGCTTCTATACCGGCTACCGCTCCGTATTCGACCACCATCCGGTCCGGTTTCGCTTCCAGCCCCGCAATACCGCACTCCTGCAGCCCTTCCGGCCAAACGCGGATCTGCATTACCTCCTGCGCTTCTCGCAAGGCTTCTATACTGTGGAACAATGGGGGGATACTACCGTCTTCAACGACCTCCGCTTCGGAGAAATGCGCGGCTGGGAAGACCCCAAGGCCCGCTTCGTCTTTCATTACTTCCTGCAATACCCCTCCGGCAATAAGGTAGTGGTGCAGCGGGGGCGCTTCGCCGGCTGGGACCGGCATACGATCAAAGTGTTTCTCCGCCGGATGAAAGGCAACTAACGGTTGACAGGCGCCGACTCTTTCTCCTGCCTGAAATAGAAAGTAAATAAAAAGAATAGCAGCCGTATCGTTTCATACGCCAGACGCTGCAGAAAACGGTTGAAAAAACCTACGCGAAGGAAATATTCTTCCGGCACGATTTGCTTGCAATGGTCCCGGATAATGCCCTCCAGCTCTCCTTCCACTTTCGTCGCAAAAACAGGATCGCGGACATCCATATTCAGCTCCACGCTGGCATAGGCACTTATCCGGTTCACGTTATAGGATCCATCCGTCATCCAGATACCGTCATAGGTGGCCATCTTGCCATGCAGGATCGTGTCCTGGTATTCATATACCTGCATCTTGTTCTTGAAAAGCCAGCGGTACATGAACTGCTCTGCAAGCCGGGATATCTTCACGTCGCTCACGCTGCCGACGACGATCTTGATCACGACTCCTCTCTTGGCCGCTTGAGTCATATATTTCCGGAGTATCTTCCCGGGCATAAAATAGCTGCTCAACATGATGATCCGCGATTGGGCCTGCCGGAACATTTCCACATAGCTGCGGGAAATCTGGTTCTTGCCTTGCACCCAGTCGTTACGCCTCACCCGCACCATGCATTCCTCCTCGGGCACATAGGCCGGAAGCCAGGGAAATTTCTCCTTCTTCGGTCCCGGCGTCTTCCAATAGGCCTTGGTCCACATATCCCGGCATACCAGGTGAAGATGCAAAGCCGCCTGCCCTTCCACCAGCAAGGCCCTGTCCAGCCATGCCTTCTGCCCGCCAATATCGTTGTATCGGTCGCTGATGTTGACGCCGCCAGCCATGCCCTGCGCCGCATCCACTACTATCACCTTATGATGCAGCCGCCTTCCGAGATAAAAGTTCTTGCTCTTCACCAAAGGCCAGAACCAGCGGAAATGAATTCCCGCCGCCTTCCACTCGCCGATGATGTTCTTGGAAAGATGCTGCGACGCATAGCCATCCAGCAGGATATAAATCTGCACCTGCCTGCCCGCTGCCCGTAACAGCGCGTCCGAAACCATCCGGCCGGTCTCGTCACCGTCGAAAATATAGGTCTGTAAATGGATCAGCGAGCGCGCCTCGTCGATCAGCTGCACGATCGTAGAGAAGAAATCCTTTCCCCCATGGACAAGCCTGACTTTATTATGCTGCGTATACCCCTTTAACAGCTTAGGGGTTCGTTTTCTTGCCATTTGTGAGTTAGGTCAGGCCCTAAAGATCGTAAAATTTAAATGGCCACACCCTATGGACTTAAAAAACCAATTAAGGTAGGAAAAGGTTTTTTTGTTTTAATATTAAATAATTGTTAACTTAAATAGACCATCCGCCAATATTCGACGGGTTCATCCGGTTAAAAATAGTTATATGAAAGCTTGCCAGCTTATCCTTCCCTTACTCATAGGGCTACTCGTCATTCCCTTTTTCGCCGCCGCACAGAACGATCTATACCCGGCCGCTTATACGTACAACGACCAGGGAAATACCATCTCCAGCAACGTTCCGCTCAATGCCATCAGCACTCGCGCATGGCGAAACTTTCACCAGCGATTTCGCGTCGAAGATGGTACCGAGAATTGGTTTGCCTCCAACGACGGCTACCAGGTCGGCTTTACCGTCAAAGGCGTTCATTACCAGGCCTCATTCGACCTGCGGGGCAGCTACCGCTATTCCCTCCATTACTATGCGGGAAAAGAGATCCCCCGGGATCCGGGGGACTTATTACAAAGAAAATACCCTGACCTTAAACCCAATATTGTGACGGAGATCACCGACGGCGAAAAGACCGTTTACCTCGTAAGGATGGTCGGCCTTTCAGGTATCAAGATCGTCTCGGTTTGCGACGGTGAAATAAAGGTCATACAAGAAGGCTAAACCTATTTCCCCCCAACGGTCCTGCCCTTAAGGGTCCTGGATTTCCGCTCCCATTTGTCCAGCTCCTTCTTCTTGATCACTAACAAAGCAGAAGCGACATCACTACAGCTCCCGCAACGGGCCCTGAACTTGTTGCTGTCATAATCCACCAGCGTAGTGCCATTCTTCCACTCCGTACCGTATAAAACAAATTCATTGATGGAATAACCGCTGCCCGGACCAAAAGCCAGGTTGTTATTGCCCTTTTCAAAGCTGACCTTCAGCTTGTCATTGTCCGACTCCTCTACCAAACCCGGCGTAAGCGCCGGGATAATGACCTCATTTACATATTTGCCATTTTCTAATTTGACTACCCCGCTGCTGACTACCACCTTTTGGTCGCCCAGATTCCTATTGAGTATCAGCTTCTGGTCCACATAGAACTGAACCTGCTTGAGGTCGATATTCTCTTTTTCCAGCTTTTGCTTCAGGTCACGGGTAAACGGGACATAATTGGACATCTTAGAACTGCTACAGCTGAATAAAAAGGTTAACGAGGTAAAACAAAGGATCACGGTGAAGATTCGTCTCATAATATGTTCTTATTGTGCGCCGGGGATGTGATTTATCCCGAAAACTATCCCATCCCCAGCGCACGGCTAATGATGGGCCTTCGGCCAGCGAACTGTTGTCCGCTTCGATGGTTTGACCCATCTTAAACGTAATAGTTTCGTCTGGCACTTGTTATATAAATGTTAAAACGACCTAACACGGCCTGCCCGCCCCATGCAACATTTGCCCGACTCGCGCGTCATTTCCGCATCAAACCGTCTTCATGCTCAAAAACTTCCTAAAAATCGCCCTTCGTACCCTCTGGAAACACAAAGGCTATAGCTTTCTCAACATTTTTGGCCTTGCCACCGGCATGGCCTGCAGCCTCCTCATCCTCCTGTGGATCTGGGACGAAAAAAGCATGGACAACTACCACTCCAAAGGCGACCGCCTGTACAGCATCTACGAACGGCAGTACTACGACGGCAAGATCACGGCCTTTTTCGGTAGCCCGGGCATCCTGGCCGACGAAATGAAGAAGGTCCTCCCAGAAGTGGAACTGGCTTCCGGCTTCACCTGGTACGAAAAAAACACCTTCCAGGTTGGCGACAAGATCCTCAAAGAGCAGGGTAGGAGCGCCGGCGCCGACTACTTCCGGATGTTCAGCCTTCCGCTCCTGCAGGGTACTCCGGCGTCGGCCCTTTCCACCCCCTCCAGCATCGCCATCTCGCGGAAAATGGCCATTGACTTCTTCGGCAGCGTCCAGTCCGCTATCGGCCAGGCTATCCGCTACGAGAACAAGACCCAGCTCAAAGTCACGGCAGTATTCCAGGACCAGCCGGAGAATACCTCGGAAAAATTCGAATACCTCATCAACTGGCCCGCCTTCCTCGACAACAATTCCTGGGCCAAAGACTGGGGCAACAACGGCCCCCAGACCTTCCTCCTGCTGCGCAAAGATGCCGATCCCGCCCTCTTCACCAAAAAGATCACCCACTTCCTCGAGGCCTACAATAAGAAACAAAACAAATCCTTCCACATAGAGCTAGGTATAGAACGCTACGGCGACGTCTACCTGCACTCCAATTTCGTGGACGGCCGCATCACAGGTGGTCGCATAGAATACGTCCACCTCTTCGCCATAGTCGCCATCTTCATCCTGCTCATCGCCTGCATAAATTTCATGAATCTCACCACCGCCTGGTCCATCCGTCGCGCCAGGGAGATCGGTATCCGCAAAGTAGTAGGCGCCGTCCGCCCCGCCCTTATCGGGCAGTTCATCGGCGAAGCCATCGTGCTGTCCGTTTTTTCCGTACTCCTCGCCCTGGGCATGGTCCTCCTCCTGCTGCCCCTGTTCAACCACCTCACAGGGAAGTCGATCGCCTTCCCCTATAGCGCCGGCTGGTTCTGGCTGAGCCTCCTGGCCCTGACCCTCCTCACCGGCATCGTCTCCGGCAGCTATCCCGCCCTCTTCCTTTCGGCCCTCCGCCCCATCCGCGTGCTTAAAGGTACCATGAAATTCAGCCCCGGCGCCGCCTGGTTCCGTAAAGGGCTCGTCGTATTCCAGTTCGTCCTCTCCATCATTCTCATCATCGGTACCATGGTCGTCTCGGGCCAGGTGGACTACGTCCAATCCATCGACCTCGGCTACGACCGCGATAACCTCGTCTATATTCCTCTTGACGGCGACCTCCCAAAAAATTACAAGCCCTTACGCGAAGCCGCCCTCCAGCTGCCCGGAGTTACAAGCATAACAAAGATCAGCCAGGATGCCACCGATATCAACAATGGCACAATGGGGGTCGACTGGGATGGGAAAGATGCCAATAACACCGTCATGTTCACCAACCTGGGGGCGGGCTATGGCTACGTCGGTACCATGAAGCTCAAGCTCGTGGCAGGCCGGGAATTCTCACCCGATTACCCCACGGATACCTCCGGCTACATGCTCAATGAAGAAGCATTGCGCCGCATCGGCTATAAAGACCCCATCGGCCGCCGGCTTACCTTTTGGGGAAAGAAGGGCACCATCATCGGTATCATCAAAGACTTTCATTTCAACTCCCTGCACGAACCCATTCATCCGTTGGTCATTCGCTATATAGAAGACGGGAAGGACAACGAATACGGCACCATGGCCGTACGCATCCAGGGCAGCAAGACCCGGGAAACCCTGGGCAGGCTGGAACAGCTCTGCCATTCGATGAATCCCAAATTCCCCTTCACTTACCAATTCGCCGACGATGAATATCGGGACCTCTATAAAAGCGAATCCATCGTCCACAACCTCGCCAATTGCTTCGCCGTGCTCGCCATCTTCATCTGCTGCCTGGGCCTCCTGGGCCTCGCCATGTTCACGGCCGAGCAACGGACCAAGGAATTCGGTATCCGCAAGGTCTTAGGCGCAAAGGCAGGAACGCTCTTCGCCCTGCTGTCCAAAGATTTTTTGATTTTGGTATTGGTAGCCTTTGTGCTGGCCTCGCCGCTAGCCTGGTGGGCCATGCACCAGTGGCTCAAGAACTTCGCCTATCGCATCCCCTTGCAATGGTGGGTCTTCCTGCTGGCAGGCGGCCTTGCGTTGCTCATCGCCCTGCTTACCGTGAGCATCCAGGCATTCAAGGTGGCCATCGCCAACCCGGTCAAGAGCCTGCGGACGGAGTAGTATGCTTCAAATGATTGATCACCGCCTTGATCTCGCCAAAGGAATAATCATTCCCCAGGCGACTCTTGATGGGACCCAGCGCAGCCCCGTCTGTCTCCTTGATGGCAGCAGCAATGTGACCGATCTTATCCTTGGATACCAGCTCTTCGATCCCGACCTCTCCGGTGAAAATGAACGAAGCCAGATGTCCTTCTATCGTGGAAGTGCTCAGTCCTCTCCGGCTGGCTATCTCCGCAAGGGGAATACCCTCTCTATACAGGTTGAGACTCATCCGGTTGGTATCTCCTTTCTGCGGCTTGGCCGCCACTACCGCCGCCGTAACGGCTTCCTCCTTGCTTTTTCGCTCCTCCTGCAAGTCCGTTAGCAGGGCCCCCGTATCCTTTCCCTTCTGCAGTCCATTCACCAGTTTCAGGGCTTCTTCCACCTGCAGCTTCTTGCGCACGCAAAAACCCCGCAGCAGCTGCATTTCCTGCAGATATTTTTTCGTCTTCTGCTTGGCCCTTAATTCAGATATCCGCTCTTGCAGCGGAACGATAAGCTCCTCTTCCAGTATCTTGATGAAATAGCCCGCCGCCGCCTCTGTACGCTGCACCAGCTGCTTATACCCGTCCGCCTCCGCTTTCGGCAACAGCTGCTCCAGCTGCCGGGCGAATTTCTGGGCCGTCTCCTGTTGCGCCAGCGCACAGTCTATCCATTGCTGGCAGAGCTCCATCGCTTTCCCTTTATCTGCTATCTTCCTGGTCGCATACCCGGCATGGTGATCCTTCAGACGCTCCGTCAGCCGCGACCAGTGGAAGGCCCGCCGCAGCGACTCGCCGATAAAAGCCGCCTGTTCCTGCTCGAGCTGTCCTTCTGCCGCATTCTCCCTCAGTTGATTCTCTGTCCAGACGACGACCCGCGCATCGGTGCTGATAGCCCACGGCGGGATGCGCGACCGCAAGACCAGCCCCTCCAGCCCGGTAAGCCGGCTCAGCGCCACATACACCTGGCCCGGCGCGAACGACGACCCGGCATCGATCACCGCTTTCTCGAACGTGAGCCCCTGGCTCTTATGGATGGTGATAGCCCAGGCCAGCCGGATCGGATATTGCTTGAAAGTTCCCAGCTCTTCCTCCTCTATCGCATCCTTCTCCCGGTTGTACGCATAGCGGATATTCTTCCAGGTCTCCTTTTCCAGCACCAGCTCATCCGCCTCATCGGGGAAGCTTAAGGTAAGCCGGTCATCGGCTATCTTCCGGATCACCCCTATCTTACCATTATAGTAGCGCCGCGCCTCCCCTTTATCGTTTTTTATCAGCATCACCTGCGCACCTTCCTTCAGCGTCAGCGTCTTCTCCGCGGGAAAAGCCTTGTCATTGAACTCCCCCGTCACCGTCGCCTCAAACTGGCGTATGGAGCCGCGCAGCTTGCCCAGCTCCTGCTGGTTGATGCTTTCGGCCTTGGCATTATGAGAAGTAAGCGTAATGTAATTGTCGCCCTTGGAAGCGATGAACTCCGGCTGGTAATGATCATGCAGCCGCTCCAGGTCCTGCCAGCTGGCCTTGTTATTCCGGATATTGTTCAGCAGCCCAATGAAGTCCCCCTCCTTCTGCCGGTAGATCTTCTTTAGCTCCAGGTACACCGGTGGCGCCTGACGCATCACCTGCGCATCGAAGAAAAAGGGACTGGCATAGCAGCCTTTCAGCAGCTCCCATTCCGTATTGGATACCACCGGCGGCAATTGGAAAAGATCTCCGATATACAGCACCTGCACTCCCCCAAAAGGCGACAACGGCTGCTGCCGGAAATGCCGGAGCACCGTGTCCACCGCATCCAGGGTGTCCGCACGTACCATGCTGATCTCGTCGATGATCAAAAGCTCCAGCTCCTGTAACAGCTCCTTCTTGCTGGCATTGAACCGGATGTTCTGGAACAGGCTGTTCACATTGGAATAGCCCGGACTCTGCAGGCCCCATCCCTCCGATTGCGGCACCGGCAAAAATGGTCCAAAAGGCAGCTGGAAGAAACTATGCAGCGTAGTGCCCCCCGCATTGATGGCCGCTACCCCCGTAGGCGCGACGACGGCCATTTTCTTGAAGCCGTTCTCCCGGATATATTTTAGGAATGTAGTCTTCCCCGTGCCCGCTTTCCCGGTCAGGAAAATAGGTCGCACAGTCTGGGTCACAAACTGCACCGCCAGCGCAAACTCGGGATTATCGGTATCTGTTACCATAAGGGAGTGCAAAAATACCTAAAAGCACATTCCTCGTCCGGCAAACTTTTCCCTAATCCAATCCCCCATGCCGGATCGACTTCACCGGCTCCGGCCATTTTATCTGATCCCCCGTCTTGGTATTTATAGGCAGCACGCTCTTCTCCTTCGAAGTCGTCGTAGCATCTTCGCTCGCCATATAGGCCAGCGTAGCGGCTAAGATCGCATTATTGCGCAGATCGTCGAAGACGATCTTATCATACGTATCCCTGTTGGTATGCCAGGTATAAGTGCCATACGACCAGTTGAGCGAGCCCAGGGAAAAGGCCGGCGCACCCATCGCCACGAAGCTGGCGAAATCCGAACCACCGCCCCCAGGGATACCCGGAAAAGTGGTCTTTATACTGTCACGAATGGAAGACGGAACCTTCGCCAGCCATCGCTGCAGGTAGTCATAAGAGTTCAGGAACCCCTGGCCGCTAAGATTCACGACCCTCCCGGTACCATTGTCCTGGTTGAATACAGCCTGAATGTGCTGCACGATCTCCGGATGATCCTCCACGAAAGCCCTGGAACCATTCAGCCCCTCTTCCTCGCTGCCCCAGTGACCTACTAAGATGGTT
>JAMFRX010000248.1 GCA_026224995.1 Puia dinghuensis | reverse complement strand
GACCCGGTAAGTATAAGTTGTATGCCCAGTTCGGCGTCTATAATTTGCTTACATATGCTGCCCACTTCTTCAATCATCTGGGCTTCATCCAAAATGATCAACTTGTTGTCCCCGAAACTTTGTATAATAGCAGGCACCTGGTTATTTCTCCAAAGGTTTCTGGTAGTTATCTGATCGCCATTAAAATAGCTGAAGGCGGCACCCAATTTTTTCGTCAAATCCTTGACAAGCGTAGTTTTTCCAACTTGCCTAGGCCCGAAGATCAGGATGGCCTTTTTATAATCGATTTGACTAATCAGTTTATTTTCAATTGCTCTTGGGATCATCCATTCGAAATTTAGTACGAATTTAATCCATTTCAGATTTAAATCCATAAAATACCGTCTTTTTGTGGAATACAATCCACAAAAAACCAAAATTGCCTTAAATAATTGATTACTAAGCCTTGCCGGGGTTGATCCAGTAATAGATACACTTCGACTCAACCATTAACTAGGATTTACTCTTCCTTGAATTTGGTCCGAACAACATCAATGAAGCGAACTAATGACTTGCTGTTTAGTGACAGTAAATGTGGAAACGCTTGATCGACCGGAAATTGGTCGAAACGGTGCAACTTAGACGCCGGCCTATACCGGCAGGTATTTATTGAGTATTTTTCCATTTTTATAAGAGGTTGAACTATCTAATTTCAGAAGTTTTTTCTCCTTAAAAATTGAAAGTCCATTCCCGATTGCGACCGGGTTCCTGAAAATAAAATATTCATCAATAAGGTTCTGGCTGATCAGCGAACTTACGAAGTTGGCGCCGCCATAAACAATAATATCCTTGCCCGGTTCTTTTTTCAGCGCTTGTACTGCAGCAGCCAGGTCCCCGTTTTCCACTTCTAAGTTCCTGCCGTTGATGGCTGTTTGTGTGCGGCTGAAAACAATCTTGCGCATATTTACCATTCGTTGCGCCAAAGATTGTTCCGGGCTGTCGGGCTGGTTGTCGACCACATTTTCCCAGTGATCGATGAATTCCCGGGTCATGTTGCGTCCCAGCAAAATGGTATCGCAGCTGTCGGCCAGCTCAATTACGCGCCGGCCAATGGATTCATCCCGTTTGCCGGTCATCCACATCCAGTCCAACTGGCCATCCGGCCCGGCTACAAAACCATCAATGGTCATTTGTACCTGTAATTTTAATTTTCGCATAGAAATCGTTTTTAAAAAGTGATTGTGCTTCTTTCTATCACAAATATCTGCAGAAGGTCTATGATATTGCGGGTGTAATCACGACAGAACAGGAGGTGATTTGCGTAACCAGCTGCTATTTCGAGGGGTTCGAAGTCGCTCTCCGTCAAATGAGATTTTTCCGGATACGTCAAACCAATGACGCTTCTTTTTTGTTCGTTTACCTGGAGAGTCAAAACAATTAATCGACAGCAATTATGAATACCCAAAACGAGAATCAGTCGATGAGCACACTTCATCGGAGGCAGGTTTGTCATTGAACGCCATTCAAGTCGAACGGAAGAGCTATGAGATGCCCCCCTGCGAGGGGTTCACCATCACACTTTTTATCACCGTCGCCGACATCGATCGATCGGCTGATTTCTACGAAAAGGTTTTCGGTGGCCGTATTCTGAGCAGAGGCGACAAAAAGGGTGCGTCCGGACACATTCAAATCGCGAATACGTGGCTCATTGTGAACGTCGGGGGCGGGCCCACCCCGGACAAGCCGACGATAACCCTCAACGTCCCCGCCGACCAGAATAACGTCAGTAGCTTTATGAATATTCGCGTTGCGGATATCCAAGCCTGCTATACCTTATGGAAAAGTCGAGGTGCAGAGTTCATCACCGAGCCGATTCTCAAGTACGGCGAGATCCGCTGCTACATCCGCGATCCTGATGGTTACATCATCGAGGTCGGGCAGAGCACCAACTAACTATGGAATGCACCGGGGGTTTTGGAAGTTGACAATGAATTGGTCAAGGTACAAGTATGATCTTGCCATGCGTATGATGCTTTTCCAGTTCGGCAAAGGCTTCACGGACTTGTTGGAGCTTGTAGAGATGTGCGATCGGGATCTCGAGGAGGCCTTGCTCGATAAGCGCCGCGAGCTCAGCCAGCACCTGCGCCGTTGAGGCTTCCATACTACCTTCGTTCTTAACTCCATATTTTTTCACGGCTTCGTGGCTCGGGTCAACGATCGTATCGATGCGGTCGGGCCTTATGCCCAGCTGGATCGCCAGATCCACATAACCTTGACCGAAGGTATCGATAAAGGCGTCGATCCGGCCGTCGGCGGCTGCTTTGATCTTTTGGGCCACGTCGCCGTCAAAGTCCAACGGGATGACTCCCTTTTGTTTTAACCAGGCGTGCTTGTCTTCGCCCGCCAGGCCGATGACCCGGGCCCCTGCATTCACGGCCAACTGCACAACGATCGAGCCCACACCGCCGGCAGCGCTCGAGACCACCACCGTATCGCCCTTTGTCAGTGCAACAGCTCTTACCGTGGCGTAGGCCGCGCAACCGGAAGTGGGGAGGGCGCCCGCCTCATCCCAGGGTACATGAAGGGGCCGGAGGGTGAGCTGCTCCATCGGGACAAGCACATATTCAGCATGGCTGGCGCGGTTGTTTGTAAAGCCGATGACTTCATCGCCGGCGGCAAAGTTCCTGACTTGCGGGCCTACACTATCGACCGTCCCCGCGAAATCGCTGCCCTCGCCGCAAGGGAAGGTGGCCGGCCAGCTGATGGCCAGGAGCCCTTCCCGTATCTTTGTTTCGATCGGATTGATCCCGGCGACCCTTACCTTCACCAACACTTCCCTATTGCCTGGAACGGGAAGCGGCACCTCGGCGATGTAGAGCACATCGAGACCGCCATAGCGGTCGAATCTTACTGCTTTATATTTCCTTTCTTGTGACATAACTAGTGATTGGGATGATTAACGCTGCGATAGAATATCAATGCGACGAACTTGCCGCCTCTTCGATAACCACCGCCACTTCGTTTGGATGAGAAATGAAACTGACATGGCTTGACCCTTTGATCTCGGTTACCTTCGCATTTGATCGACGATAAAGCCGCCGAAGCAGTATCGGGTTGATCGCCTTGTCTTCGGTCCCGAGTATTCCCCAACAGGGCTTTGTCTTCCAGGGGGCGTGCATGATCACCGCCGCGAACGCCTTAACCGCTCCCGGGATCTGGGAGACACTCATGAACCTCGCCTGGCTCGCGGGGAGATCGGCGCAGAAACCTGCATGAAATTTGGCTTCGTCAAAGTAGACCAGGCCTGATGCATCGGGCGGAAGGACTCCGCCGTCGGTAAGGTCCGGCAGCGACGGGTCCTTCGTAGCGGCGGTCTCACCCGAATCCGGCACGAACGCGTCGACATACACGAGGCCCACCACCCTGTCATCCGACCCCGCTTCCGTGATGACCGCGCCGCCATAGGAGTGTCCCACCAAAATGCAGGGCCCCGTTTCCCTATCCATAGCGCGCTTCACCGCAGCGACATCTTCCTCTAATGAGCTACAAGGATTCTGAACAACCGTAACATGGTAGCCCCTTGCATTCAGTATCCTGAACACGCCCTCCCAGCCGGATCCATCGGCAAACGTGCCGTGAATCAAGAGGATATTTTTCACCGCCGGCGCCTGTCCGCACAGCTGCCCTCCGCCCAGAACAACAATGAAGATAAAAATCGTCGAGACCTTGGCGGCAGAATCTGGAAAAAGTTGGTTTCTTTTCATGTTTGACATTTTTAGACCTGCTTAGATGCAAACGAAATGCCATCGCGGAAAACTTTGAAGGTCAATGAAAGATCAAAGTTCAGCGGATACGATTTAACGATGTATCGCTTTCGGTGTCGCATATTTACGAATGGACGCGACGTATATCCGGCTGGATCCAGGTCGCTCCCCGCAAAATGACATTTTTCCGGATACCTCGAACCAATGACGCGTTTTCATTGTACATACATTGCACACAACAAAACGATATCAGCTATGAGCACAAACGAATCGGCATCACCAAAACCCATACAAGTCGGGCAGAAGAGCTATGAGATGCCCCCCCGGCAAGGGTTCACCGTCGCACACTTCCTTACCGTCGCCGACATCGACCGATCGGCTCGCTGGTACGAAAAGGTTTTCGGCGGTCGCATTCTGAGCAGCGGCGACAGCAGCGGCGCACCTGCCTATATCCAGATCGAGAATACGTGGCTTCTTGTCAACGTCGGAGGTGGCCCAACCCCGGACAAACCGACGGTAACGCTAAGCGTCCCCGATCCCAACAAGATCAACAGCTTTATGAATATTCGTGTTGCGGATATTCAAGCGTGCTACGAATTGTGGAAAAGTCGGGGAGCGGAGTTTATCACCGAGCCCATCCCCAAGTACGGCGAGATCCGCTGCTACATCCGCGATCCGGACGGATATATCATCGAGGTGGGACAGAGCACAGACCTAACTTATGGTTAACGCCCGGTCCGGTTGGGATATAGGAATAAGCGTTCCTTGCGTGCCAACGAAAGCGATAGTCCAAACCACAGGGACACCGCCCCAAGGAGGCTACCAGGAAATTCTTTGCGGATAGGCAGTGGCGATAAACGGTCCTGCGTAAGAACTACTTGCATAAGTCGCATCCATCCCCATGCCAGATACAAAATTGGACTCAAATAAAATACTCCCTGAAAATGTTAGCACGCTGCCATTGTTCGGATCACCACGCTCTGCAGTTAACGCCCACGCAGTCTGCCCAAAT
>JAMFRX010000247.1 GCA_026224995.1 Puia dinghuensis | reverse complement strand
GATACTTCCGATAGGTTCTGTAAGGATGCGCATAGCATGTCTTTTTTTAAAAGATGAACAGATCTAGAGCCGGATATTGGCGCCGATGTTGACGGAACAGTTGGCGAAGGCCGCATCGCCATGAGTATAGACACCGGTGAGCGCCGTCGTGATCTTGTCCGGGACACTTTGGGTGCGGTTGCGCACCATAGCGATGGGGACATAGGAGTACAACGACACTTTATTGAATACATAGGTGATGCCGGGCTCGGCAGAGATAATGAACCCCGGACGCCGGAAGCCATCGCTCAAGCCGATGAGATCGTGTACCGGCAGGCAGTCGTCACGAAGGCCGGCAGAAAGATTCAACCGGTCAAACTGCAAGCTTACGCCACCCCTGACCATATACTGGTCCGGACAGCTCATGATATTGCTTCCATTGGCGATGGAGGAGGCCGAAACAGGACCGCCATGCGCATTGGAGATGCCATTTATATCCCGGGGATTGCTGAGGTAGAAGAAGTTGCCGTATACCCCTATAAGCTTGGAGAAGTTATAATAGCCGTTGAGCTCCAGGGTGAGGCCGGTGCCGCCGTCGCCCAACTGTATAGACTGATCTACCGGTCCATAGGTCTTGGTGCTGTCGCTGGTCTTAAAATAATCCTGGACATTATCATCGCCGGTGGCGAACTTCAGGCCGAGCCCCACCTGCAGATTGCCCTTGGGCGCCTTCATAGGGTCCACTAACCAGCGGTACACGGCGAACCGGATGTCGCCGGCGCCGAAGGAATGCGTACTGAAGCGGTGGAGCTCACCACTCTGCGTATAGGTCTGCGACCTGGCATCAGCGGAGATGGGCAGGTCCAGCATGATCGACCAGCGGGAATTAAGAATGCGGTAGATAGCCAGGTCCCCTGTATAGGCATGGTTGATGACCTGGTTGCCCAACACCTCCCTTTGCTTCTGAAAGACTGTTCCGACATAATGCTTAAAGGATTTGTAGTACTTGTTGTTGACAGATAGCTCCCATTGGCTGACAGAATCCTTATTGTGGTCGGCGCCTACGGTGCAAAAACCACCCGTGCTGCGGATGGCCACGCATCCCTGGGCCGACAGTTTTTCGTTCATGCCGATGATCGCAAGCAGTAGTAAGACGATAGTTAGCTTCTTCATTGTTTTGGTTTATTTTTTTAGACCGTTATTGCAGTTTTGGCTGAGGTAATTCCGGCTCGCACCCGGGTCGTGTCGAGCGCAAGCCATAAGGCCAGCAGCGAGCCATAGCTGCCGCCGCGTTCTATCCATTCGAACAATTCCCAGTGGGGATAAAAAAGCTCGGTGCCCATCTTCCATAGTATCAGGGCCACCAGCAGGGGTCGCACCGGCCGGATCAGCACGGCCAGGGCTGCCAGCAATTCAAAGGCCCCGGCCAAATGTGCAACCTTCACGGGGTCGGAAAAGCCCAGTCCGGTATATTGCGCCAGCAGCGCTTTCTTTTCCACGAGGTTGAGCCAGCCATGGCCCGCCAGCAGCAGGAAGACCACGATGCGTAGACATAAGGTGAGCCGGGCGAAGGTGCGGGCATCGGGATGCGGATGCGCGTCGATCCGCGACCACCAGGCCTTGAAGCCGCGAGTGGCGGGAGCGGACAGGAGCAGCAGCGCCAGCGGCGCCCCATAGTTGCCGGCCCGCTCGATAAGCTCGCCCCAGGGCTCACCCGACAGCGGACGCAGGGTAGCCGTCACTAACCCCCAGCATACCAGCCAGCCTGCGACGGCCCGTAGCGGATAGAAGAGCAGAGCAAGGCCCAGCAGGATGTCTATGGTCCCCACCAGCGGCATGAGTCGATAGGCCATATCATGGCCGATGCCTAATACGGCGAAATAATTGCACCAGACAGGCTTGGTGATGATGCCAAAAGCACCATGACCGATAAAGCACATGGCCGATGCAATACGCAGCGTTTCGTAGATGCGCAGAACGTTCCTATTCGTCTTTTGTGCGGAGGCTTCCTGCCCCTCACCTGTAAAATCCTTCATCTATATAGTTTATGGAAGTCTGGCCGGCTCGTCATGAGCCAACCGATAAAAATGCTCCCGAAAACATCGGAGGAACATTTGCCTGGCCTAGCCTAAAATGGCACAGCCGGCCGAAAATAGTTTAAGCATCCGGAGGCCTCTCCGCCGTAGGGGTGTAGCGGGATGGGAGATAAGTGGTAAGGTAATTGCCCGTGACCGGCGTCAGCAGGACCAGCGAGGCGGGGACGGCAACGTCCATCGCCGTGGGCGTATAGTCTTTGGAGAGATCCTTGAGAGCGGAACTGTTCTTTTTCCCCTGACTCTGCTGCTGCAGATCGTTGACCTGCCGGAAGAATTCATTCTTCACCTTCTGCAGGTTCATGGCCGTCGTGTTGGGGATGCACATCAGCTCCAGGGAATCTTTGAAGATGCGCCGCTGGACATAATTGTAATGTACACCGTTGATGTCCACATGGCCACTCACCCGTTCGAAACTGGTGGAGCTGTTGTAATACGAGAGGGCTGTGATGGGAATTTTTACGCTAATTAGCTGAGATTCATCGTAATCATGCCGGTCGAGGCGGG
>JAMFRX010000246.1 GCA_026224995.1 Puia dinghuensis | reverse complement strand
CCTTCCACATAATTGCCGCCGGGGAACCGCAGGAAGGCGGGCTTCATATCCGCCAGCAGCTGCATCAGGTCCGGGCGCAGACCATAGGGGCGGTCCTTATAGGTCGGGGGAAAAAGCGATACAAGACTAAGCCAATAGCTGCCCTGTTGATGCGCCGAGACGATAAAACGCGCATCCGCGGTCGGCTGGACACCTGCATCCGCGGTTAGCATAAAAGTATATCGACGCCATCCCGTGTCGATGCCCGCGACCTCCCCGCTGCCATAGACGATCTTCCCGTCCGGACTCTCAATGCTCACCGACAACCCTTGTCCCGGCACGGAGCACCGCGCGAAAAAGCTTCCCTTATACACGGCTCCGGCTCGCACCGGGATGCCCCAATAACCTTCATTGGCGATGCCGACCCTGCCCCCGGCCTTGGTGACATCAAGCCACAGCGATACCGGTAAAGCCTCATTCAGTGCGTTTTGTCTATCCAGCGTCATCGACCCCTCGCCGCCCGCACCCTGCACCAGCGACCAGAAAGCTGCCATCTTAGCTGAGTCCTTGAACGTCCGGTTTCTTATCAGCTCTCCATAAAGACCTCCTTCATACGAGAAGTTGATCTCCTCCGTCATCAGCCCATAAAGCCGCGGACTCACCGGCTTGCCCGGCTGGTCCAGCCTTAAGGTCAGCCTGGCCGGGGCTTGTGCTACGAGGATAAAAGAGGGTAAAAGGAATAGCGCCAGATAGGCGGTGGCGGGAAGCAATCTACAGGGCATATGTGCAGGTTTTAAGGAATAAGTGTAAATATAACAGTTTTTTCGTGTCGTTAATCTCCTATAACTTTACTTGCATGGATAGGATCCTTACGATTGCAGTTTTTTTGCTGATCCTCGGCACAGCCGGCGCACAAACCCCGGAGATCGCCATTCAATGGAATGACTCAACAGCCGTTTCCAGGGCGACTCCCACCTTGCAGGTCGTCGGCAACCCGATGTTGCGCCGTGGCGCCCCGATGCACGACAATTCCTTCTTAGCCGTTCACGATCTCCAGGCAGATTACGTGCGGTACGTCCCCTGGTTCCCCTATCCCAAATTGGCGGTGGCCGAACTAAAGCCCCCGACCGCTACAGAGACCTTCTGGGATTTCAGTCTCATCGATCCGATGACAATAGATTTCATGGAAGCTACAAAAGGGCATTCGGTGATCCTAAACTTCAGCACTACTCCGCAGTGGATGTGGAAGACGGAAAAGCCCGTTGATTACCCGGAAGATGCCAACAAGGTCTGCTGGTCCTATGCCGGCGGCACAGAGCTCCGGGATACTACTATGAAAGAGCTCACAGACTACTATACGAGGCTCGTCAGCTGGTATACCAAAGGCGGCTTTACGGACGAGCTGGGTAAATTCCACCGGTCGGGCTATACCTACACCATTCCTTATTGGGAAGTGTTGAACGAGCCGGACCTGGAGCACAACATCTCCGTTCAAACCTATACTAAGATCTACGATGCCGTGGTCACCGCTATCAGGACTGTCTCGCCCCAGACAAAATTCGTAGGCCTGGCCCTGGCCTTTGAGACCCGCCCGGAATACTTCGAATACTTCCTGAACCCCGCCAACCACAAGCCGGGTATCCCCCTGGATATGATCTCTTATCATTGTTATGCGCATGCCAACGATAAGCAGCCCTTCGAAGCCTATGATCATGCCGTTTTCGACAATACCGAACCCTTCCTCAGCATGGTACGGTATATAGAGAACATCCGTAAGCGCCTGTCGCCTGCTACAAAAACGGATATCGATGAGCTGGGGACATTCGTAAACGGCCAGATGCGCGACCAGCCCATCACCCCGGCTTACTGGAACCTTTCGGCCAGCGTATATGCCTATTTTTTCATTGAGCTTACCAAAGCAGGGATCGACGTCATCGGCGAATCGCAGCTGGTAGGCTTTCCCAGCCAGTTCCCCGATGTGACGATGGTCGACTATCAAAACAACAAGCCCAATGCCCGCTATTGGGTCCTCAAGCTCATCAGGGATAATATCAGGACCGGCAGCGCACTGGTGAATACCGCTATCAACGGAAATAGCGGCGACGACCTCTCGGCCCAGGCCTTTTCACATGGCGGTAGCAAAAAGATCCTGATCCTCAACAAAAGGAATAAGCCCATTACGGTAAGATTACCGTCAAGCTGCAATGGCGCCCGATCCCTGGCTGTAAATACGGCTTCCGGCGATGGGCCGCCTTTGGAGTCAACCGTTGATTCGACATCCATAACCCTCCAACCCTTCGAAGTCAGGTTGATCGTTCTCGCCCAACCCACGGCAGCCCAGTCCCCTCCCATGGGCTGGAACAGCTACAACTGCTTCGGCTCCGCCGTCCACGAGGACGAAGTCCGTGCCAACACCGACTATCTGGCGCAGCACCTAAAACCCTTCGGCTGGCAATACATCGTCGTCGACTTCCTCTGGTCCTATGACAACCCGCCCGGCAGCCTTGTCGGCAATCCCTTCCAGTCGCGGCTCCCCGATGGCGCCTATATCCCCTGGCTGGCGATGGATCAGTTTGGCCGGCTGACCCCCAATACCAACAAGTTCCCTTCTGCCGAAAAGGGCAAAGGCTTCAAGCCCCTGGCCGACTACGTACACGCGCAAGGGCTCAAATTCGGCATCCACGTGATGCGCGGCATCCCCCGCCAGGCCGTATGGGCGCATTCGCCGATCCAGGACGCCGGCGGCATCACCGCCGACCAGGTCGCCGACACCAGCTCCACCTGCCCCTGGATGAACCATATGTACGGCCTGGACATGCAAAAGCCCGGGGCGCAGGAATACCTGAACTCCCTGCTCCGGCTATACGCAAGCTGGGGCGTTGACTTCATAAAAGTCGACGACATCTCCCGCCCCTATCATCAACCCGAAATAGAAGGCTACCGCAAAGCCATCGCCTCCTGCGGCCGCCCCATCGTCCTGAGCCTCTCTCCCGGCGAGACCCCGCTCCGCGATTCTACCCACGTCCGTCAGTATGCCAACATGTGGCGCATGGCCGACGACTTCTGGGATAGCTGGCAGGAGCTGCTAAAAATGTTCGACTACGCCAAAAGCTGGGAAGGCCTCGGTGGCCCCGGCCACTGGCCCGACTGCGACATGCTCCAGATCGGTAAGATCTCCAAACGCGGCCCCGTCGGCCCGGAACGCTATAGCCGCTTCACCCCCGACGAGCTCCGCACCCACCTGACCTTCTGGTGCATCTACCGCTCCCCCCTTATGCTCGGCGGTAACCTCCCCGACAACCGCCCGCTGGAAGATAGCCTCTTCACCAATCCCGAACCCCTCGCCGTCAACCAGGACGGTACAGACCCTCGCCAGCTCTTTAAAACCGATAGCCGCATGGCCTGGTTCTCCATTGCCCCCGCTCCCCCGGGCCACAGAGCCTGGTACGTCGCCCTCTTCAACCTAGCCGATACCCCCCAGTCTATACCCCTCGACCTTACAGAATTAAGCAAAGGCAAAGTCGCAGTCCGCGACCTCTGGAAGCGCTCCGACGCCGGAGTCTTCTCCGGGCGGTACGCGCAACAGCTCCCCGCCCATGGCTCCGCGCTCCTCAAGCTCACAAAATAGTTCTTACACCAACCCCCAAATTCCCCATCCAAATCCCCCCATCCCCCCTACCAACCCAATCATTTCTTCATAACATCCCGATCCATTAGCTTTGCGCCATGACAACAACCGTTATCAAAGCCATAGCAGCGACGATGCTTGCCTTTTCCTTCCTCCCCGCCCAAGCCCAAAAAAACAACTGGCAGAACATGGACCTGCAACAGGACACCGTCTTCGGCCTCAGCACGGAAAAAGCCTATACGACCCTCCTCCAGCATAAGAAATCCCATCCCGTTATCGTTGCCGTCATCGACGGTGGCGTGGACACCGCCCACGAAGACCTCAAATCCGTCCTCTGGGATAACCCAAAAGAAAAGCCCGGCAATGGTATCGACGATGACCACGACGGCTATATCGATGACATCCATGGCTGGGACTTTATCGGCGGACCCAAAGGCGACGTATACCACGACAACCTGGAGATGGTACGCCTAATCCGGGAGCAGGGGCCGTTCTACGATAGCCTCGCTAAGGCCGGACCCATACCCGACAAATACAAGACGGCCTATGACGCGTACATTAAGATGGATGACGCCTACAAGACGGCGCTGGAAAGGATGCAGCAGAACGTAGAAGGCATCTCCCGCTTCAAGGGCATCCTGGACTCTATCGTCACGAAGCTCCACAAGGATACTCCGACACTCGCCGATTGGCAAGGCTATATCCCCGCTACCGGCCCCGAGCAGCGCGTACAGTCCATCGTAGTTCATCAGCTGGAGAGCGGAATGCCCTACATGAGTCTGGTCAATGACGGCATCATGGCCCCGTTGAACCATTTCAAGGACGAGCTCGCCTATCATTACAATGTCTCTTATGACCCGCGGTCTATCGTCGGTGATGATTATAACAACAGCAGCCAGCGCGATTATGGCAATGCCGATGTCACGGGGCCCGATGCCCTCCATGGCACCCACGTGTCGGGGATCATCGGGGCGGTGCGCCACAATGGTCTCGGTATCGATGGTGTTGCGGATAACGTCCGGATCATGATCTTGCGGGTGGTGCCGGATGGCGATGAGCGCGACAAAGATATCGCAAATGGTATCCGCTATGCGGCGGATCATGGGGCAAAGGTCATCAACATGAGCTTCGGCAAGGGCTATCCCAAGGACAAGGCCGCAGTCGACGCGGCGGTCAAATATGCGATCAGTAAGGACGTGCTCCTCGTGCATGCCGCCGGTAACGAAGGCGCGGACCTCGACGACCCCGCCACCAGCAACTACCCCAATCCCTACTATGGCGATAGCAGCGGCACCGCGACAGCCTGGATCACGGTAGGAGCGTCAGGCTGGACAGACGACTCCACGTTAGTGGCGCCTTTCAGCAATTACGGAAAGAAGTCGGTAGATGTCTTCGCCCCGGGCGTGCAGATCTATTCGTCCATCCCCGGGTCCAAATATACCCAGGAGAGCGGGACGAGCATGGCCTCCCCCGTGGTGGCCGGACTGGCAGCCCTCATCCGCGAATACTACCCTAAGCTCACGGCGGTGGAGACCAAGCAGATCATCCTGCAGTCGGTGGTGAAGCCCACTCATACCGTCGTCATCGGCAGCGGCGAAAAGCGCCGGGTAGTCAGTATGGCCGACATCTCCGTCACCGGCGGGGTGGTCAATGCCTACCAGGCCCTGCAGCTCGCTGCAACATTTCATCACTAAAGCGGCTCACGCATGTAAGATCTCCCCATTCGCAAAAGCCCAGTTCTCCCACGCCGTCTCTTTAAAAACGACGAACACATCTTTGCCCTCCAGTCCAAGGGCAGACAGCTGCGGTAGAAGGCTGCCGAGTATCTTCTTCTTGACCTTTACGCTCCTGCCTACCGAGAACAAGATCTCGATGATCGTGAACTGCGAAGAACGCGGTTCGGTCAGGTCAGGGTACTGCGTGTCATAGAGGAAGTCTTCGGCCGATAGGTCCAGGAAGCGCTGGAACCTGTCCTTGGCCGGTACGCCGGATTCTACCAACGCAGCCTGTACGGCGTCGCCGATCTTGCGTTTCTGTTCTGCTGTCCGGCCTTTTACTGATGTTACGGTGATAAGTGGCATATGATTATAGTTTATTCTACTAATGCTACTGCATTGATCCTCCCCGCCGGCAGGGCGCATACCAGCGCACCCATCACCGCCAGCACGGCCATATCGGCCAGCGCCGCGCTTCGGAACGCAGCCTGAAAACGGAATTCACCCGTATGATGGTTCAGTACAGTAAAAAAGATCCCGCCTACAATGGCGACACCTAACGCTGACGCAGCTTGCTGCGCCGTGACGTAGATGCCGGATGCGGCTCCGGCATACTCCACGGGCACACTTTTCAGTGTGACGTTGAGCAGGGTAGGGTAGGTGAACCCAGCCCCTGCGCCATGAGCCAAAAGCAGCCCGACAAGGACCCCAAGTGGCAGATGCTCCCCGGTGAACAGGATCGTCTGCGCCCCAAGCGCAACGAACATCAGGATCACGCCCGCCAGCACCACCCACTTGCCCAGGCTCCCTACGAGCCGGATAGACCATACCGAAAACAGCAAAAAGGAAAAGCCAAAGACGACAAAGGCGCTTCCCGTATACAACGGGTTGAAGCCAAATCCATTTTGCAGGAGAATAGTGCTGGCCAGCAGATAGCTGTTGTGAACGACAAAGCAGCAGATCACGGCCAGCAGGCCGATATTGAGGTCACGAAACCGGAATAAGGAAGTATCTATAAGTGGATTACGATCCCGGGATTTTTTTACCCGCTGATTGTGGAAGAATAGCACGAACAGCCCCAGTGACAACGGCAGCAGCAGGATAGACCACAACGGCCATCCCAGCTCCCTCCCCTGTATCAGTGGAATGATGAGGAAAAAAAGCGCGAGGGTCAGCAGCGCAACCCCACCCAGGTCGAACCGCCTGGCGGCAGGCAGCGGCGTCTCCTGCAGATAACGTATCCCCATCCATACGGCCACGATGCCTATCGGCAGGTTGATAAAGAAGATCAGCCTCCACCCGGCAATATATAAAGGGAAATACGTGAGGACGCCGCCCAGGAAAAGCCCGAGCATGCTCGACAGCCCTAACGTTATCCCATACCAGCCGATGGCCTTGGCCCTTTCCTTCGGGTCAGGGAACAGCACCTGGATGAAGGCGATGGTCTGCGGCACCATTACCGATGCGCTCACACCCTGGATGAATCGGGCGATATTCAGCTCTAGCGGCGAATGCGAAAAGCCGCACCAGCAGGACGCCAGGGTAAAGCATACCATCCCAAGGAGAAAAACCCGCTTCCTGCCATAATGATCGCCCAGACGGCCACCCGTCACTAAAAAAGAAGCGTAACCTAAAAGATATACGGCTATCACCAGCTGCACCTCCGCCTCGGTGGCGTGGATACCCACACGAATAGCGGGAATGGCTACGTTGATGATAAAGACGTCGATCACGGATAACAACAGCGCCGACAGGACGATGCCTAGCGACAGCCATTTGGATGCTGGTTTCATGGGATAAGCTTTTCGGCGATGGCCTTAGCCTCGACCAGGGCCTTCTTGTTCTTTTGAAAATTCACGGTCACAGTCGCCCCTTCCATCAGGAAGTACAGGGTGTCGCCCAGCATCTCTGCGCCTAAGGGCGACGGCTTGCCCGGCAGCTCTTTCACGAGATTTCTGAGG
>JAMFRX010000245.1 GCA_026224995.1 Puia dinghuensis | reverse complement strand
GGTATAGCTGCTCCGGTAAGCCTGTCCGTTGGGGCCGAAGCTTTGCTGCGTCCTGCCCGTTGGACCGGGGTCCGGATTGTTATACATGTTGTTGTAGTTGGTAGTGAAATAGCTGTCGTAATATTCCCCATGCAGGTTGGAATAGTTTTGATAGGAAAGATTGATATCGTAGGTGAGCCCAAAAGGCAGCTTCACCTGCGTGTTCAGGCTCCCGATAAGATTGTTGTTCTTATCATTCATCGTGCTGTTATTCTGCATGGCTACCGGGTTGTAATAGCCGCCAGTGGCCTTGTCCTCGAAGTAGGTGCCGTCGGGGTTCTTTACCGGCGAGATCGGCAGGTAATGCGCCGCCTGCAGCAGGATGACCCCCAGGTAAGGCACCTCATTGCCGATGCTGTAGCTGTTGACCACATTCAGGCTGAACCTAAGCCGGTCATTCAGCGCATACTGGTCTACATTCAGCCGGGCGATCACCCTCGTGAGATCGGTATTGCGGACGATGCCTTCCTTTTTAACATAGTTCACCGTCGCGCTGTACGTGTTGTGGTCGCCGCCTCCTGAGAAGGAGATGTTCTGATTGTTGGAGATGCCCGTAGGCCGCTCGATCGCCTTCTGCCAGTCCGTATTGGCGCCCTTGTCGTCCGTTGAAGAAAAACCGAGGTTGTTCTTCGTAACGAAGGCCCGCAGCTCCGGCGCATTCATGACCTCTACACGGCTGCTTACCTGCTCCGTACCGACGTAGCCGTTATAGCTCACCAGCGTCTGACCCTTATGGCCTCTTTTGGTGGTGATCATGATCAGGCCGTTGGCCGCACGGTTGCCATAGATGGCCGTGGCGGCCGCATCTTTCAGGATATCGATGGAGGCGATGTCCCCGGGAGCTATCGTGGAGATATCCGCTCCCGGCACGCCGTCGATCACATAAAAAGGTCCGCCGGGACTGTTGATGGTGGAAGCGCCGCGGAGGATGACGGCGGCAGGCTTGTTGGGGTCGCCGCTGGCCGTTATGTTGAGGCCGGGCGCCTTGCCTTGCAAGAGCTGCCCAACATCCGTGATCGCACCCTTGTTCAGGTCTTCCGGCTTCACGGTAGTGATAGCGCTGGAGAGGCTCCTGCGGCTCGCGCTGCCATAGCCGATCACCACCATATCGCCTAAGCTCTGCGACTCATTATGAAGAACGATGTTCACAGACACCCGTCCCCCTACCCTGACCTCCTCCGCCTGGTAACCCACGGAGCTAAAGATCAATACGGCCCCTTCGGCTACGTTAGGAATACGGAACGCGCCTTCGGCATCGGTGGTGACACCGCCCTTCTCTCCTTTCACCTGAATGGTCACGCCGGCTACCGGCAGCCCCTTCTCGTCAGTGACCTTCCCGGTGACGGTGATCACAGGAGGCAGCTCGCCTTCCCTCAGTTTTATGGCAATCGTTTTGCCTACGATGGCATACGCCAGCGGCTGGTCTTTGAAGATGGCATCCAGAGCCCCTTGCAGATCCTGGTCATGCAGGTCTACAGTGACTTTTTTTGCATAATGGAGAATATCCAGCTTGTACCAGAATACATAGCCCGTCTGAGCCTTGATCTCCCGGAATACGGATTCCAGCGGCTGCTGCTTTACCGTAAGGCTCACCTTCTGGGAGTAGCCCGTCGCGCTGACCTGTAGACAGGCGGCCGTAAGCAGGATAATGGTAATACGCATAATACGATACAATTGCATAGATTTGCAGTGTTTGGGTTTTATACATCGATAATCTTTTTTGCTAACGGTTACGATTATGACCCAGACATTCCCCGGAGGCGGTCTCAAGCGCTTCCGGTTTTTTGTAGCAGGTCACCTTGGCGCTTCCGGCTAAGGCGCATTATCCATAAAAAGCATTTTTTAAAAATTTGATTTATTTCACCAGCAGCTTCCTGCCCTGGACCGTGAAGTGGACACCACTGGCCTCCAGGACCTTCAGTAGCTCGCTGACTTTTACATCCCGGTACATCTCTCCCTGGAAGAAGTCTTTCGGCACTCCGTTCACATATTCCACGTCCAGGTCGTACCATCGCGACAGCTGACGCATCACCTGCCCGATACCTGCCCCGTTGAATTTAAACATCCCGTTCTTCCAGGCCACAGCCTCGCTCACATCCGCCGTCGCTACTACCAGCCTTACCCCGTCTTCCAGCCGGGCCTGCTGCCCGGGCTTGAGGAGCGCCTCTTCGACGCCCTTCCGCACCCGCACCGCCCCTTCCAGCAAGGTGGTCCGGATGACCGGCTCGTCATCATAGTCCATGATATTGAAGTGTGTGCCGAGTACATCCACTCGCAGCGGGTCGCTCGCCGCCTCACCCTGCCCGCGAAGCACGTTTACCCGGAATGGCGCATGGGCATTGTCAGCCACTTCGAAGTAGGCCTCGCCCCTGAGCTCCACCTCGCGCCGGCCGCCCGTGAACCGGGTGGGATAACGTAGATACGTATCGGCATTCAGCCAGGCCTTCGTGCCGTCCGGCAATACAAGGCTGTACTGGCCGCCCCGGGGCGTGGTCAATACATTGTACCCGCCACTGTCCGTCGTCCGGGCCGCCCCATTGTCAGTCACCCTGTAGACCAGCTGCGCATTCCGGCTGACCAGCTCTTCGCCGCCCTGCCTGCCGACCAACCCGTTATGTGCAGCATCCAATTGGATCTTCTTGCCATCCGCCAGCGTGAGGACAGCCTTGCTGCTGCCGGGCGCAGCATCGTGCAGCATCGCAACCCCCACCGGAACGTCCCCGTGATGCACGGAACCACGTTGCAGGAGCCAGCCGATCCCCACGACAAGGAAGAGACTTACCGCAGCAGCCATCCACCGGTTCCGGGAGAAGGCGGCAAGCAGGCCGCGACGGGTTTCTGCCGGAGTATCGATCGTCCGGGCCATCACCTTTTCAAACAAAGGCTCCCAATCCTCTTCCTTATAAGGGACCTGCTCCCGCCCGATATGGGCCGCCAGGGCCTGACGCAAACCCTCCGTCGACGCATTGTCCTTTAGCAGACCGGTAAGCTCACCCAGCTCCTCTTCGGTGATAAGGGCATCCAGGTATCGGCTGATCAGATACTGTATCCGTTCAATTGACATATGCTCTAAAGACGGAGCGTCAAAGCAACAGGACTACGCAGGTGGAAAAAAAAATAAGTGTGGGAATACTATTATCAAAATGCAGACGTATGCTCTTGAGCGCCTTCACCAGCTGGTTCTTCACCGTATTGTCGGAAAGATTAAGCGCATGAGCGATCTCCGGGATGCGCATATATTGTTCCCTGCTCATCCGGTAGATCCTTTTACAGGCGGCAGGCAGGCGTTCGATGGCTTCATTGAGCCGCATCTCCGTCTCCCGGTATACCATCGACTGCTCAGGGGAAGGAGCCGATTCGGCGGCCAATGGCCGCATCGCCTCCAGCAGCTTGCCCTCTTTCACCTGACAGCGCAGCCAGTTCACCGATTCATTGCTGACGATGCGCACAATATAAGCTTTGGGGTTGTCTATTTCAGCTAGTCTGTCCCTATGCAGCCATAACTTGAGGAACACTTCCTGCAACACTTCTTCAGCCGCATGGCCAGACCTCGTCAACCTGGTGACGAAAGGTTGCAGCATTTTATTGTAATGGTGGAACAACTGCCGGAAAGCTTCTTTATCCCCTGCGGCCACAAGCCGGAAGAGCGCTTTTTCGTCAATCATAGGGCCAAAAGTAAATAAAAACGGATGCACCTCCGGGCCGCATCGGAGGCTTAATAATAAGATAATTCGTCTTAGATAGACTCGCGCTTTACAAGATCCGCGATCAGCATGAGTGGCGCATTCTCCGGAAAGGCTTCTTCGCCGGTATGCCGCAGCCGCTCTATCAGCGTGCTCATCGCCTTCTGACCGATGGCCTCTATCGGCTGACGGATAACGGAAATAGTAGGAGTATACAACCGGAAGATATCGTTGTCGTCGAAGCAGAGGACCGCCAGCTGCCCCGGAACTTTTATCTGTAATTTCTTGATCGCCTCTATGCCCAGCACCCCCAGGTAATTGGTGAGGAAGAAAACGGCATCGAAGGCCGTACCCGCACCCGCCAGCAGATCTTCTACTTCCTTCAGCGCCGTTTCACGGTCGCTTTCATACGGCACCACCTTTACGAACCCGTCCACCGGCGCAATGCCATGCCGATTCAGCACATCATAGTAAGCGCGAAGCCGATCCTTCATGTGCGCCATTTCCGTCTCGATAGTGACGAGGACTACTTTGCGATAGCCTTTCCCTATCAGGTATTCCATTCCCCCCGAAACCCCTTCATAGTTGTCCACCAGTACGGCAGGTATTTCATCGTGTTGGGGGAAATAGCGGTCGATCAGCACCACCGGCTTGTTCTCCGCCTGCAGCTTGCGGATGTCTTCGGCCAGATTTAGCGTAGGAACGATAATATAGCCGTCCACCTGCCGCTGCGATAACATATTGATAAGATCACGGGCCTTGTCCTCGTCGTTGTCCGTGCTGCAGTATACCACTTTGTAGTCGTACTTCTTGGCCTCGTCTTCTATCGACTTGGCCAGCTTAGCAAAAAAAGCGTTGGAGATGTTTTCTACGATCAGACCGATGGTCTTCGTCTTGCCCGTACGCAATCCGCGAGCAAGCTGGTTGGGTCTGTAGCCCATCTCGCGCGCGACGTTCTCTACTTTTTCGATCACCTCGCGGCTTATGCGCATTTTCACCGCTTTATCGTTCATGACGAAGGAGACCGTAGAGACGGATACTCCTGCTTTGCGCGCGATATCGCTAATGGAGACTTTCTTCATTTAGTAATGGGTATTGGAAGATAAAGATAAGAAAAGAACTAAATCGTTTTAGCCAATATCTATTATTTCTTTTTCTTATTATTACCAAACCCCAAACACCGCTTATGACGAAGCTACTGCCCTACGCACTGCTGCTATGCTGTGGGCTGCCCCCTGCGGCTGCCCTGGCTGCGCCGTCTGTTTGGCCTGGACCCGACGCCCCGATCACCCCCGTATCTGCAGCCCTGTCAGCTGCCGATACCACCGCTCCCCTTCTCAGCCTTGTCCCATCTCCCTCCGCGGCCGGGATCACCATCCGCATCGGGAACGACACCCTGGCCGCCAAATCTGCAAATATACGGCTCGAATGGCAGCTGCTGGTTAACGGCGTGCCCAGGCAAAAAGGCGTTCTCCCCAGCCTTTCCCTCTCTTCCCGGCGCCCAATCCTCGCGCATCTGCCGCTAAGACTGCCGCCGGGCAACGACGAGCTGTATCTGCGGGTCACCGGTCGGCGCCAGCCCCCTGCGTCGGGCATCCACCCCGGGACGCCACAATCCACCCCTCCTCTCTTCACGGGGCTCCTGCAGCTGCGGGCCTGGCACATGGACAACGCCATCCCGGCGGCCGGCGACCTGGTGTTTTCGGATTCCAACGGCATTTTCACCATCACCTCAGCTAATGCCCTCCTCCAGTTCGATAAGCAAACAGGCTGGCTGCTGCACTACGAGGCCGGTCACACCCTCCTGATGGGCGACACCGCCGGCCTGCAGCCTGCCCTTTGGATACCTGCCATCCAGCCGCATCTGCAGCTGTTCTCCACCAGCACAGGCGCCCAGCTGGTAATCGTCAGGGCCGAATATACCCTACCCGAAGCCAATAGTCTCCTCCACCTGAGCTATACGATCAACGCGGCAGGCGAAATGCTGGTGGCGCAGTCGCTTGAAACCGACAGCGCTCACAAGGGCGAGCCCATGCCCCGTTTCGGCATGAGCTGGATGCTCCCCAATGCTCCCGACTCCGTAGCCTGGTATGGCCTCGCATTTCAAGATACGGCCGCCACCCCGGATGTCTACCACCTCGCATTCCCTCCGGTTACAGATCCCCGCGAGACCGTTTACCCCGGCGTCCGCTGGCTCAGCATCACCGGCCGCGACGGCAAGGGTGTGCAGATCATGGCCGACAGCTCCTTGCTTCAGGTTCGCGCGACATCGATATCGACATCGATATCCACTAGCGACAGCAGCCACTCGATCGCACCCCCTACCGGCAACTCCACTCGAAAATTGCTCGGCATCGACGCTCTCCTGGGCCCGGGCCCGCTGCCCTACGGTAATTATCAGTATGTCTATAAGATATCCGCGGCGCCCGTAAGCCCCCCTGCCCCGCCGGCGCCTTCACGTGCTAAAAGGATTTAATTTTGCTTTGTGTTAAATTTACGCACCCGTATACCTGCAATTTTTTTCTTTCTGATAAAAAAACCGCCCTTTCATTGCGATTCGTTCACTTTTCTTCGTACCTTCATTTTGTTGTAATTCCCCGCCTGCGATTTGTTTCCCTGTTGAAGATTAGCTTGCATAGGAAGTGTGTTATAAACCAATTTTTTAGTCATCTCTAACACCTCTCAGATGAAGCCCAACGTCGTCACCTCTACCACATCCATTATCAGCTCGCCGCTGACCGCCTTACCGACCGCCAAGATCGTCAGACATCCCCGCTCCAAAAAAGAAATGGAAGATCCAATTCTCATCCCCCCATCCGAAGAAACGCTTACGCGCCTGAATATGCTGGCCAAACAGCACCCATTCTGTATCAGGCAAAAAGGTAGCAACAGCCCGCTGTTGTAGCCTTGATCCTGGCTCCATCCCCTTTTATTGCAATCAGTCTAAGTTACTAACGGCCAGTCTTTCTTAGGCCTGTTCCGGCAAAGCCTTTGAGTTGAGAATGACTTCCAGCCGGCAGCCCTTTCCCGGCGACGAGTCGATCTCTACTCTGCCATTGTACAGCTCTGCCCGGCTCATAATATTAGAGATGCCTACTCCGTTGCGCCTCACCCGTGGATCGAAGCCCTTTCCATCGTCTTCTACACGCAAACAGATCTGCTCCCCCTGCTTATTGAGCTCTATGGACACGCTGGAAGCCTGCGCATGCTTGAGAATATTGTTCAGCTGCTCCTGAATGATCCGGTATATATTGATCTTCTGTTCCGGCTGCAGGGCATTTTCGTCCAGCCCCGAGATCGTCAGCCGGATCTTCATTTTCTTGACCATCTGGATGCTCCGGATGAGCTCCTTTATGCTTTGGACGAGGCCCAGATCGTTCAGGCTGGGCGTGATCAACTCCTTGGATAGCCGCCGGATCTCCTCTATCGCCATCCCGATATTGTTCCGGCTCTTTGTCAGCAGCTCCATCCGCGGCTCCCGCTCCTCTATCGCAACATCCAGGTAAAGCTTGGACGTCGCCAGGATCTGGTTGATATTGTCATGCAGCTCCTGCCCCAGCTCAAAACGTTCCCTCTCCTGCGCCCCCAGCACGACCTCCGTTATCTGCTGCTGCTTGAGCCGGTGCTGAAGGGCTAGTTCTTTCTCCAGCCGGACCCGCTCGGTGACGTCGTTGATGATTACCTGCATACACAGCCGCCCGAAATAGTCTATCCGGTGAGGAGTGATCTCTACCGTGATGATCCCCCCACTCTTGTTGCGATGATGCCATAATTTCCGCTCCACCTTCACCGCCGGCGCAGGGCTCTTAATGCCCTCCATGAACAGCTCGGCCTCGCCCGCCGGATAAAGATCCTGCAAAGTGAGCTGATAGAACTCGCTCTTCTCGAAGCCATACTTCTCCACAGCCGCATCGTTGACTTCCACTATCCTGAAGGTGTCGAGATCGAAGATCCACGTAGGATAAGGGTTTTTGGAGAAGATCTGCCGGTATTTTTCCTCAGAAGCCAAAATGATCTCCTCGGATCGCTTCCTGACCGTAATATCCTGGATCGCCCCGATCATCCGGATAGGACGATGCTCGGCAGAATAGATGATATAACCCCTGTCGTGCACAAACGCATACTCCCCATTGCTCTTCTTAAGCCGGTACTCGTCCTCCCATTTGATGGCCAGCCCTTCCTGAATAAGGGCAGACAGCTTTCCCAGCACCCTTTCCTTGTCCTGGGGATGGATAATACCTTCCCAAAAGTCCTCCGGCGGATAGGCATTCACTATATCGTAGCCGAAGAGCTGTCTATAGGTGTCCCCTACCATGAATACCTTGTCGGTCACTATATCCCAGTCCCAAATGGCATCGTTGGTAGCTTTCACCACCGTGTTGAACCTTTCGTTGCTCACCCGCAGGTTTTCCAGGTTCCGCTTGCGCTCCATGCTGTATTGTATGGCCTTGGCCAACAGGCCCTCTGTCAATTCCCCCTTGACCAGGTAATCCTGGGCGCCTTCCTTTATAGCCTCTAACGCCACATTGGTATCCGAAAGACCCGTGAGGATGATCACCGGTATACGCTGAACGATCGGCTTGAGGTGAATGAAGCTGTGAATGCCAAAGCTGTCCGGCAGCGTAAGGTCCAAAAGCACCACGTCGATCTCCTGCCCTTTAAGCAAGGCATAAGCCTCGCCTATCGTGGCGGCGGAATGCAATTGGCGGACACCCAGACCCGAAGATCTAAGCATGTGCTCCAAAAGATAGAGGTCACTGGGGTTATCTTCTACGGTCAGAATGGCTAGACCATTTTTTGTCATTGGTATCGGTTGATAAGCTACTGGATAAAAATAAAAAATCCCCGCTTTAGGCGGGGATGCACTAATCAAATACCATAACCATTAAACCTTATCCTATTAGAATATGAATGTACTTCTTTTTCTAATTCCAGACAAAAATCTTCTGTGGTCATTTTGAAATGACTACAAAAAAAGCTAGGTGTAATTACTTATGTTTATAGTAGAAAGAAACACGAATTCCCGTCAGAAAATAACTAACTCATAAATTGTTCATTTTCAATTGATTTTACCCAGTCACCCCAGGCACCACACAAACCACGAGTGCATCCCGAATGCAGTTGCAGTAAAGCTGTGGAAAACTTTCGGCGGACCCCCGGGGTCCAGCCTCCTGAAGCATCATCCCTAAAGATCGGTATGCCCCACGAAGGCAGGTGACGATTCAAAAAAATTTACCCCGGAGAGTGCCGGGGTAATTGCTGTGGTTTTTCAGACAGATTTGTCAGGGTAAGCCAACGTTAAAACTCCCGGTTACTGGTAACCGGTAAAAAATTGGGCTGCTTAGAAATGGTGAAAAATGGGCTTTCAGGGATAATAGAAGGAAGAGAAGCTACAAGATCAGAGTTGTTATGGATTGATTCAGATCGTGCCTATTGGTGGAGCGAAGGTAGAATTGGATGTGGTTTTCCGCAACTAATCTAAGTGTTATTTTATATATGTAAGTAGAAACACTTAATCAAATTTTAGTCTATTGACTAACGAAGGTGAACCCGAAGGAGCTCCCCTCGCCCAGTTGACTATTCACCCAGATCTTCCCTCCCTGCGCCTCGATAAACTCCTTGGAAATAGAAAGGCCCAGCCCCGTTCCATTGCGATCGTGCGTTCCGGGCACCTTAAAATATCGCTCGAAGATCCTGGGCAGGTACTTCTGATCGATGCCCTTCCCATGATCCTTTACCATGAACTCCACCTTGTCCTTATTGCGAAGGACCGTGACTTCGATGCCCGATTCCTCCGGTGAATATTTGATGGCATTGGTCAATAGGTTGATGAGCACCCACGAGGTCTTTTCCACGTCGGCCTGGATAAAAGGCAGGTTATCCGCCAGCTCCTTATGGATGCTGATCCGCCGCTGCTGCGCCTGAAAAGAGACGGCCTGTATAGCCTGGTTTACGATGGTCTCCGGGCTCGCGGGCTGCAGCTTCAGCTGGATATTTCCCGTCTCCACCTGGCTCATGTTCAGCAGTTCCCCCGTGATCTTCAGGAGACGGTCGGCGTCGTCCGTGATGCTCCGGATGAGCTCCTGCTGCTCGCCGTTAAGGCCGCCCACCCGCAGGTCCGTGAGTAACCGCGCGCTCATCTTAATAGAGGAGAGCGGTGTCTTCAGCTCATGGGAGACGGTAGCTATAAAATTGGTCTTGGCCTCATTGAGCTCATGGAAAGGCGTGATATTCCGGAGGACGATCACCTGTCCGATGATCGCCTCATTATTCGTCACGTCCAGCACGTCCTTGCTGAAGTATCCTTCTTTGTTGTCGCAATAGATCTTGAGGTCTTTTTTGGCAGGATCTTCCTGTAGCAGCGTCCGCATAAGGTCGTTGGTCAGGGCGGTGTCGGGAGCATACTTACCCGCGATGTCCTTCTCCTTCAGGCCCAGCAGCTTCTCGGCGACAGCATTCAGGAACAGGATATTTCGCTTGTCATCCAGCCCGATGATGCCGTCCCGCATCTGATTGATGATCGTCTCGATCCGGCTTTTCTCGAATTTTATCTGAGCCAGGTTGCTGTTCTCATATTCATCAAGCTTCTCCGCCATTGTGTTAAAGGCGTTGGCCAGCTCCCCGAATTCATCGGTCTGCCGCAGGTAAATGCGCTTCTTGTAGTTCTTCCCGGCGATAGCCCTGATCCCTTCGGCCAGGCTGCTGATCGGGCCACTGATGATGCCAGGGAGGTTGAAAATAAAAGTAAACGATACCAGGGTCAGGATCGTGAACAGGATGGTCAGCACATCCTTGGCCCCGTCCGCCGTCTTCTGCGCGGTGGCATTCTTCCGGACGATGGCCATCTCATTCAGGTCTTCTATCTTCCCCAGCGACCGCCGGATATCGGCATAGTTGGACGCATCGGCCGGATCGGTCAGCAGCTCGTTGAAGTTCTTCGTCAGCTCGTCCGTCGCCTCCCGCTCCCCTACCTCCGTGATATTGTTCTGCTGCTTCTTCAGGTTCTCCCGGAAGTCGTCCATCGCATTCTTGTCCGTACCCAGATCCTCCAACGCCACCAACATACGGTTGCAATAGACCAGCGACTCGTGGTTGTTCTGCAGCACCAGCCGCCCTTCGTCGCTAAGCCGGTTGATATAGAACAATCCCAACACGCCAAACAGGACGATCACCACAAAAAGGAAGATCAGCCCAATGGATAGTTTCGTTTTCAGTCGTATGCTCATATTTCTACGATAGTATCACCACATCGATATCCGAAGCGGCGAGCTTGTTCAACAATTGATTGAATACCGCGGTGCTCATAATGACATTGTACAGGCTCAGGTGCGGCTTGCCGATACATATTGTCGTAATAGCATGGGCTTCAGCAGCTTCCATAATACCCTTCGCGATATTGTTCTGCCGTACCCGGATCACCTCGCCTCCCAGCTCCGTTGCCAGCTTAAAGTTATTGATTAAATGCCGTTGCGCCGCCAAACCGATCTTGTCTCCATCCTCCTTGGGTGTCTGAACGTACAGCAGCCACCAGCGGCTATGATAATAGCTTGCCAGTCTGGCCGTCTTGCGGATGACCTTTTTCGCCGTCTCATGGTTGCTGCCGATGCAGGCCAAAAATCGCTCATTGGGCAGGTGGGCGCCCCGCGGCAGCACGGTCTCGATCTTCCGCTCCACCTGGCTGGCCACTTCCTTGAGGGCCAGCTCCCGCAGCTGCAATATCTTTTCGGGCTGGAAGAAATTCCGCATCGCAATGCCGATCTTATCCGCCGCATAGATCTTACCCTCCTTCAGGCGGGTTACCAGCTCATCGGCGGTCAGATCGATATTCACCACCTCGTCGGCCTCTTCCAGCACGCTGTCCGGCACCCGCTCCGTCACTTCTATCCCCGTGATCTTCCGGATCTCCTCATTCAGGCTTTCGATATGCTGGATATTCACCGCGCTGATGACGTTGATGCCCGCATCCAGGATGTCCATCACGTCCTGCCAGCGTTTCTCATTCTTACTCCCTTCGATATTCGTATGCGCCAGCTCGTCGACGATGACCACTTCCGGATGGAGGTTAATCACAGCCTGCACGTCCAGCTCATCCAGCTCCTTGCCCTTATAGAACAACTTTCGCCGCGGCAGGACAGGCAAGCCCTGCAATTGTCCATCCGTTTCCAGCCTACCATGCGTCTCTACATAGCCCACCTTTACATCCACGCCATTACGCAGCAGCGTCTGAGCCTCCTGCAGCATCCGGTAGGTCTTCCCTACCCCGGCGCTCATGCCGATGTAGATCTTGAACTTCCCGCGCCGCGACTGGCGGATCAGGTCCAGGAAATGCTGTACGTCTTCGTCTTTATCGGCCATTGTTACTTTTTTAGCGCCCCCCGCTGCCCCCGTTCGCCAGGTCATCCAGCGCGACATTCAGCCGCAGCACGTTCACCTTCGACGGTCCAAAGATACCAAGCAACGGCCCTTGCGTATACCGATCTACAAGGTCATTTAGTTTATCCTCCGACAGCCGGCGTGCCCCGGCGACTCGCCTGATCTGGATCTTTGCTCCTGCCGGTGAAAGGTCCGGGTCCAGCCCGCTACCGGAGTAGGTCACCAGCTCGGCGGGGATCTCTTCCTTTTTTACGCCCGGATTATGCACCAAGAAGGTATCAATATGCGCCTGAACGTCCTTGAGATAGTCCGGGTTGGATGGTCCCTTGTTGCTGCCGGCGCTGCCGGCGGCATTATAGGCGACCGCCGAAGGCCGGCTCCAAAAATACTTGTCGGCAGAAAAATGCTGGCCGATGTTGGCATAGCCCACGACCTTTCCATTCACAAGGATCGTCTCCCCTTTGCCCTGACCCGGCGTCGCTTTCCCGATCGCTGCGATCAGCAGCGGATAAAGCCCCCCGCACAGGACAACAAAAACTACCGTTAGCTTCAGGGATGGTAATATATATTTTTTCATTTTATTTCCTTTTAATTTACATGAATAAACCGAGTAAAAGGTCTATCGCCTTAATACCAATAAAGGGTACGATGATGCCGCCCAATCCATAGATCAGCAGGTTACGCCGCAGCAGCGCGCTGGCCCCGATCGGCTTGTACGCTACACCCCGGAGCGCCAGAGGGATGAGGATCGGGATGATGATCGCATTGAAGATCACCGCCGAAAGGATCGCGCTTTCCGGACTTTTGAGGTTCATGATATTCAAGGCCCGTAACGCCGGGATAGTGGTAATGAACAGTGCAGGCACTATCGCAAAATACTTGGCCACGTCATTGGCAATGGAAAATGTGGTCAACGATCCGCGCGTCATCAGCAACTGCTTGCCGATTTCGACGATCTCGATGAGCTTGGTCGGATTGGAATCCAGATCGACCATGTTTCCCGCTTCCTTGGCCGCCTGCGTTCCTGTATTCATGGCAACGCCAACGTCGGCCTGCGCCAGAGCGGGCGCATCGTTGGT
>JAMFRX010000244.1 GCA_026224995.1 Puia dinghuensis | reverse complement strand
ATTTTTGCTGTCTATGCAGATAGCTATCCACAAACTGGTGATTTTCGTCCTGGCAGGCAGCCTGCTGGTCTCCTGTAACAACAACTCTAAGGACGCCACAGCTACCGAAAACAGCACAACGGCCGACAACTCCACTCCCAACCTCGATTTTACGGTAGTCAAAGCCTACCCCCACGATACGACCGCCTATACCGAAGGGTTCCTGTTCCACGACGGCCAGCTCTACGAAAGCACGGGAACCCTCGCTTCCGAGATGCCCTCCAGCCGCCGCTCCCTCTTCGGCTCGGTCGACCTGACCACCGGCAGGATCACCCCGAAAGTAGAGCTCGACCGCCAAAAGTATTTCGGGGAAGGCATCGTCTTCCTGCACGACAAGGTCTATCAGCTCACCTGGACCAGCAAGATCGGCTTCATCTATGACGCCACCACATTCAAGAAGCTGGGTGAGTTCACCTTCCCGAACAAAGAAGGCTGGGGCATGACCACCGATGGGAAATTCATCATCATGAGCGACGGCACCAGCAATATCAGCTATTTCAACCCCGACAGCACCTTTCCCGTACAGGTCGTCGTCCACTACGAGGACGGGGATTCGACCCTCAAGACCCTCAACAGCTTCCGCCTCGCCAGGATCCTGGGCGTCACCGACAACGACGGACCCGTATCCAATATCAACGAGCTGGAGCTCATCAAAGGCTATCTCTACGCCAACAAGTACCAGACGAACTATATCCTCAAGATCGACCCGGAAAGCGGTAAGGTCGTAGGCAGAATGAATTTCGACTCCCTGGTAGGCGACGCGAAAAGCAAGTACTCCGGCTCAGAAGTGCTCAATGGGATAGCCTACGATTCCACCACGGGGAAGGTGTACATAACCGGCAAGCTGTGGCCGAATACCTATGAGGTAAAATTCCCGCTATAAGCTATTTGGATATTACGTAGATCAGGCTGCTGCATTTAGCCTTGTCGATAAAGGCTTTTACGTTAGAATAAAGACCGATAGCGGCCGCCTTTAGGGTGTTGCCGCGCCCGGCGGTCCGGTATTTCTCGCTTAGCATGGAGATATAGATGCTGTCATACCACATGGGCTGGCTATACTGGAGCTGCAGACCGTGCTGCTCGAGCAGGGTCTCCATCGCATCCGGCGAAAAATGATACAGATGCCTGGGCACATCATAGGCCGCCCAGGACTCCTTGTATAGCTTCGCATCGTAGCAGGTGTAGTTCGGCACGGCGATAAAGATGCGGCCGCTGCGCTTGATCAACGTTTTCAGCTGCTCCATATAGGGATGCAGGTCATGCACATGCTCCAGGACATGCCATAGGGTGATAGCGTCGAAGCCATCCGCCGGCAATGCAAACAGCTTATCCATCTCCAGCAGCTGCACCCGGTGATCCTTGCTGGCTACCTCGCGCGCCGTCTCATCCGGCTCCAGCCCCGTGACCTCCCAGCCCATCCCCTGCATATACGCGACAAAGGCCCCTGTGCCGGCGCCGATGTCCAAAAGCTTCCCCTGCCGCGTCCGGGCCGCCGAAGCGATAAGCCGGTACTTGTCCGACAAGGTCTGCTTACGCACAAGATGATAGAGGCTGTTGACCAATCCCTTGTTCGTATTGCTGTGACTGATGTAGTTGTCCGACCGGTAGTAGGACCCGATAGATGCCGCATCCGGCACATCCTGGGTAAACCGCAGGCTGCACTGGTTGCATTGCCAGATGGCAAAAGGTTGGTGAGATACGGTATGATCCACGGCAGTCAGCATCGGTTGCAGCTGGTCGGAAGAGCAGGAAGGGCAGACGGTGTAATGGATCATAGACATCAGCAGGCTCAGAATTTTGTTTGATTGCCGGTGGACAGGCCGTGAGAATAGAAATACCAGCCCAGGAAGGCAAGGATAAGCAGTCCCAGCACCAGCGCGATCATCCACCATACGGGCTTCTTTCTCCCGACAGGCTCCTGCAGCAGCTCGGGCATCTCCCCGCTCATCCGCTCCCTGTCACCTACCAGCAGGGTATGCTGGGCATCCTGACGGTTGACCCGAATGGCCGGAACAGCCTGCAGAAAACGCACCGGCCCGGCGGCAGACTCGAACAACACCCCGCCCGAACCATCCTTTCGCAAAATGCCTACTCCATCCCAGCTTACATGGTCCTCCTGGCGGATGCGGTTACGCAAGTCGAAGGAGAATTCATTATACCACTTAATAGCTTCAAAATCAAGTATTTCACGCTGAGTGGCCAGATAGGAGAAGAACGTGGCGTCTGGCGCGTCGAAGTATTTGTCGAACCGGAAGCGGTAGGCCGGGGGCTGCATAGTCCGATCGGCCACATCCACGCTGGCGGCAAGGGTCTCCAGGTAGATCGTCCCCAGACCCGGGATGCTGATGCTTCTATGCTGAAATAAATAGGCGTTCAAGACCTGGAACATGGTTTATCCTTATTTACAGGGCACGAATCTACTTATTTTAGGCCATTGGGCGAACCCTTAATTTACGCCCAATGGCCTAAACCTCTTATGATTGGCCTGTCCGGCCGACGGACCCGTGGTCCGTCATTTCTGCCCAAAAGAGAATACTATGCCGCCCAATACATTGAACCCATAAACCTGGTACTGGTGCCACCGCTCGTATTTGTCGTTGAAGATATTATTCATCTGGAACCACAGGTTCAGCTGCCGGGTGATCCGGAACTCCACCCCCGCATTCATATCCGTACCCCGGCCCCCCCTGTCAGACGAGCCATTGCTGTTGCGGTATTCCGCCCCCTGAAACGTGAACAGATCCAGCTTACCCCAGAAATCCTTGAAGATCTCATATTTCAGGTGCGTATTGAACTCCACCGGCAGCAACCCATAGGGCTCAGGCAGGGTCCTTTGATTCCGGTACTGATTCCCGTTGATGCTCGCCGTGACGACAAACGCCTCCCCTTGCATATAAGTGACTTCGCCATGGAACTGCAAGGCCTCCAGCGACTGCTCATAAAGGATAATGAAGTCCTTGCCGCCATTCGCGGGGTCATTCACGAACAATGGCAGATTCTTATATTCTATGAACCCGACCTTCGCCGCATAGGAAAAGTGCGTGCCCACCGAACCCTTGATGCCGGCATAGCGCTCCTGCGTCCGCGTATTTAACAGGGTAGAATCGGTAGGCTGACTTAAGAATGGATTGATGCTCTCAAACCGCTGATACGATCCCTTGTCGTAATAGCCGATCCAGCCCAACTGGACGGTGAAGCGTTGATCGCTGGTGGAGATGTCCGCCAGGAAATTGGGCAGCAGCCAGAATTTCTTGTTGTCCCAGGAAGGCGTGACGGCGGCCTGTAGGAAGAGGTTGGAGGTCTTGACCAGGAAGCCGGGATTGACCGTATAGATATTGTTGTTTTGCGCCGTCGGTAAGTTGTAATGCGTCAAATCGGCGGTAAAGCCCAGATCGAAGGCGAATTGCTTGCCCAGCGTCTTCTCCAGCGGCAGATTCAGTACGGTATTGGCCTCGGTGCCCTTCGTGCTGTGGTTGTCGGTGAAATAGGAGACCTTGAAATTTGGATGATACAATAATCCGAACTCGGTAGCTTCCGTATTGCGCAGCGAGATATGCGCATCGAAAGTCTGGAACGTCTGCCGCAGCTGGTTACTGGTATATTTCAACGTGTCGGGCTGGTAGCCATAGAGATAGTACATGTCGTTCTTGAACCCTACCCCGCCATTCCATTCCAGGTTATTCGGCGTCTTGAAGGTTCCGACCAGCTTGACATCGGTAAGGCTGTTCTTCTGGAAAGGCAGGCTGCCGTTGGAGCTCAGCTGGTTGGCGAAGAGGTTGAGGAAGGAAGTCTTCCCATCCCCGAAGCTAAAGCCCGTACGGACATAGGGGATATGAATATTCCCCGCACCTATTTTTATGCAGTTGTAATTCACCCATGGATTCATAGAGTCCCGTTGCAAAGCCACCGGCTTCATCTCCCCCGGCTGGTAGTTGAGGAAGAGGAATTGCGCTGGGATATTGTACGAAAGCCGGGGCCGCGACGTATCCAGGGCAGGCGGCGCCGCATTGAAGTTGATCTTCGCCGCCTCCCGCAGCACCGGCTTGAAAGAAGAGGTGATATCGATGGTCTTGCGCTTCGTAGTGTCCTGCGCATGCAGGAACAGACCCGCATAGCAGGTGAATAACGTTACAAGAAGGAATGCTCTTTTTTTCATAATTAGTTGGTGCTATCGACCTTACTACCCTTGTTTTCCACTGCGGTGACCTGCGCCAGCTTCTGCTGGGCCTGTAGCCGCAGGTCTTCGATCTTGGCATTCTCGGAAATGCTCTGGAAAGTGGCTTTGGCGTTGAAGTAATCCTTCTCCGCGAAATAGATATCTCCCAATAACAGGTAGGACCTGGTCACCCATTCTTCATAGGAGCCGGATTTGTTGACGACCTCGAACGCGGCCTTCTCGGCATCCTTATACTGGCCCGCATGGAACAGGCAGTTGGCGATCTCATAGCGGGCTTCCGCGCCATAGGCGGATTTGGTGAGCCCCGCCGCCGTCCGGAAATACTGCAGCGCCGTCTCGCACTGATTGTTCACCTGGTAGCCCTTGGCAATAGCCATATTGGCCAGGACCTTGTCGTCCGTGCTGTTGCTCTTCTCATTCAGCAGGTCCTTGGCATTGGTGACGGCATCCGGCCATTGTTGCAGCTGGTACTGGCTCCGCAGCAGCCCGCGCATGGCCTCCAGCTTGTTCTCCTGCGAGCTGGCAAAGTCCTTAAGCCTGCTGAAGTATTTCTCGGCATTGGGGTAGTCCTTGAGATCGAAGAAATAGAGCCTGGCCGCCTGCAGCAGGGATTTCTCGCCAAACTTATTCGGCGCCCGATCTCCTACCGCCGCATAGCCCACGACGGCCTTCGTCCAATCCTTCTGCGAAAAGTAGATCTCACTCTTATAGTAGTTGGCTTCCAGTGAATATTTCCCGTCCGGGAACTTGGCCAGATAAGCTTCGAACCGCGGGACCGCCCCGGCGAAATTCCCGTTGTTGAACTGGACTTCCGCCTCTTCATAGGCCAGCTGATCTTCCTGGCTGGCGCTCACTTCCACGCCCATGCCCTTGGCGAAGTTCACATAATCGCTGCTCCTCCCCTCCTCCACATAGATGGTCTTGGCATTGTCCAGGGCATCCTGCGCCTCTGGCGAATTGGGGTATTGCCGCAGCAGCGAGTCGTATTGGTTCAAGGCCTCCTTGTTATTGTTCAGGTTATACCAGGCAATGCCAGATTGCAGATAGGCCCTGGGCTTCAGGGCATCGGACCCGCTGGCATGCAGGACATTCCTCAGGTAAGGCAACGCTTCCCGGTAAGACTCCCCGGCCAGGTAGGTGCCCGCAACTTCCATGTTCACATCCGCGCTGAGGCTCGAAGCCGGGAACCGGCGCGAGATGGAGTTCAGCAGATCGATCTTCTGCTTCCCGTTGCTCACCCCGGCGATCATCGCTTTCTGAAAAGTAGCGTAATCGCTGGCCGGCCACGAAAAGTCGATCACCTTGTTATACATGGCGAGCGACGTCTTGTAATCCCTGCTCATATAGTAACAGTCCGCATCCCGGAGATAGGCATCCTGCTCCAACGGCGTGCTGCCTATTTTCGGCGTCCGCACGACCTGCTCGAAGAATCCCTGCGCCTGGCGATAGTTCTCTTTCTTCAGGAAACAGTAGCCAAGATTATACCGGGCATCCGTCGGGTTCACTTCGCCATTGACCGCCCCGCTCTTCAGGTATTCCAGGAAGAAAGGGATGGCCTCGTCTATCTTGTTCAGCCGGTAGGCGATCTCGGCCTTCCAGAACTGGATATAAGGTAGTACGCTGCCATTGTTGGGGTCCTTGAGCGCCTTGTCCAGCAGCTCGTTGGCATTCGACAGCAGCCCGTCATTCACCAGCTCCGTCGCCCGGCCATAGAGCACCCGCGGTATCAGCCGACGCACATTATCGCTCGGATGATCCACGCTGTCCAGCAGCACCAGCGCATCCTTGTAGTTGCTCGTCCCGGCCAGCACGCCCAGCAGCAGCTCCCGCGCCTCCCGGTCATAGTCCGAATTGGGATACTGCCGCAGAAACCCCTGCAGCTCCGTGAGCGCCACGTCCTGGTAGCCCAGCTCATAGGAGAGCTTGGCATAGTTGAATTTGCTGATCTCCTTTTGCTTCGGACTGCTGCTGTTCATGGAACAGAACAGAAAGGCATTCCGGGCATTGGCCTTCTGGCCAGTCTTGAGATAGGCATCTCCAAGCAGGTACATGGAGTT
>JAMFRX010000243.1 GCA_026224995.1 Puia dinghuensis | reverse complement strand
GTATGAAAAGAACCTTGTTGTGTCTCATGCTTGTCACCCTCTTGACCAAGACCTACGCTCAACCTAAAACGCCCGCCGAAAAACCAGAAAAACCAGCCACCGGCAGCCGGGTGCTGAATGTCGACTCCTCCATCACCACCAAGGCGGAAGTAACCATCAAGGGTCAGCGCGTGCCCTACGACGCTACCGCCGGTACCATCCCGGTCTGGGACGAAGAAGGCAAGCCCATCGCCGGCGTATTCTATACCTACTACGAAAGGTCCGATGTAAAGGACCGCGACATCCGCCCCCTGGTGATCTCCTTCAACGGCGGCCCTGGAACCCCATCCGTATGGATGGAGATCGGCTACACCGGCCCCCGCCGCCTGAACCTCGATGAGGAAGGCTATCCCGTCCAGCCTTATGGCGTAAAAGAGAACCCATATTCCATTCTCGACGTCGCCGACATCGTCTATATCGACCCCGTGAATACCGGCTTCTCCCGTACCGTCAGCAAAGACATCCCCGGCAGTAAATTCTTCGGCGTCAACGAAGACATCAAATACCTGGCGGAATGGATCGCCACCTTCGTCTCCCGTAAGAACCGCTGGGCCTCCCCGAAATTCCTCATCGGCGAGAGCTATGGGACCACGCGTGTCTCCGGCCTGGCGCTGGAGCTGCAGGATGCCCAGTGGATGTACCTCAACGGGGTAGTCCTGGTATCACCCACCGAGCTCGGGATCGATCGCAGCGAATATGTGCAGAGATCTCTGCTCGTTCCTTACTATGCGGCCACCGCCTGGTACCATAAGGCGCTGAGCCCCGACCTGCAAAAAAAGGATCTCACGGATTATCTTCCCGAGGTAGAGGATTTCACGGTCAACGAGCTGATACCCGCACTCGCCAAAGGCGGATTCATCGACAGCGCCAAACGCCAGGCCCTGGCAGTGAAGCTGGCCCGCTATATCGGCCTCTCCGAAAAAGCCGTGCTGCAAAATAATCTTGAAATTCCCACTGACTTTTTCTGGAAGGAACTTTTAAGGGACAAAGGCTTTACCGTCGGAAGATTGGATTCCCGTTATAAAGGCCTCGATAAGCAGGACGCAGGAGATCGCCCGGACTACAACGCAGAGCTAACGTCCTGGCTGCACTCTTTCACGCCTGCGATCAATATTTACCTTAGGGAAAACCTGCATTACAAAACGGACCTCAAGTATAACATGTTCGGCAATGTATGGCCCTGGAACAATCAAAATGACCACGTCGGCGAGAACCTCCGCCAGGCCATCGCCCAAAACCCATATTTACATTTGCTCATCCAGTCCGGCTATTACGACGGAGCCTGCGATTACTTCAACGCCAAGTTCAGCCTCTGGCAGCTCGATCCCAGCGGCAAGCTCAAGGATCGCCTGCATTGGGAAGGCTATCGCAGCGGACATATGCTCTACCTGCGGAAACCCGACCTCGAAGCCTCCAACGAGAGCCTCCGGAAGTTTATAAAGGAAGCCACACCAAAACCAGGTGAAGCGGCTAAATACTAATCTTTCAGTACCACATTACTCAGGACCGCCGCATCAGTCTTGGCCGGAAGATGGGAACAGAACCCGAGACCTACATAAAAAGGCCCATCCAAATGCAACTCCACCGGCTCGCCGACGGCATGCATCGGCTCCCCGTGCATGCTGATAAGGACTGTAAACACATCCCCATGCTTCTCGATGCTTATACGTTTGGCCAGCCCAACATTCAGGCTGTCCGTAGAATGGTCCTTCCGGTGGTTGATCCGCACTTCCTGCATCATCGCCCCCTTTTCCGCTCTCCAGGCCAGATGCATCAGGCCGGCGCCATGCAGGGCCACCATCGCCTCTTTGCTGTCGTCATCCAGGCTCTGCCGGATAACCAGAATGGCCTTGCGGTCGCCATAACCTGCCGTATCCGGGAAATCCACGTCGGCGGCCAGGCTGATATCGCCGGAGGCTTTCTTCCATAAGTACCTGAATTCGTCCCGCTGATACCAGACATTATAGCCGGCCGAGACGATCGTATACTTCCTGGTAGCGGCATCATATTGGGAAGATCCCGGTACCAACGCAGCGCCAACATCCGTCTGACCCTTGAACAGCCCTATGGACTTCATATCAGTCCGCGCAGGCCGGTGAAAATCCGCAGGCGGCGGGACCTGCTTGTGGGTGGCGGAGCCTGGTAAGGCCCAATCCGGCACTTCTACCGTCTGCGCGGAGGCATAAGAATAGGAAACAACTAAAAGAAGTAGGAACAAACGGTTCATATGACAATTTTAGGCCGTAAATCTAGGGCCTAATCCCTTCTTTACCTCAAATTGCCCTACATCATTACTACATCATCCGCTCAAAATAAACCTAATTCCCCAGCACCGGGTAATCCGTATACCCCTTCGCCCCCGGCGTATAAAAAGTATTAAAATCAGGTGCATTCAACGGCGCCTCCTGCCTGATCCGCTCCACAAGATCCGGATTGGCTAAAAAAGGCACCCCGAAAGCCACCAGATCGGCATCGCCATTGGCAATGACGGTATTCCCGGTCTCCCCATTAAACCCCTTATTGATGATAAGCGTACCCTTGTACAACGGCCGGAAATGCTTGGCCACCTGGGTGACCGCATAGGGAATATCATCCACCGGCGTAAACGGCTCCGTAAGATGCAGGTAAGCCAGATCATAATCATTCAACCGGCCCACGATATATTCATGCACCGGAATGCTGCCTTCATCCAGCATCATACCCTGGGCATTGTGCAGCGAAGGATTCAGCCGCGCCCCTACCCTGTTCAAGGGCATCACCGTCGCCAGCGCCTCTATCACCTCAAAGAGCAGCCGTGCCCGATTCTCGACGCTGCCGCCATATTCGTCGGTCCGATGATTGGAGTACAGGTTAAAGAACTGGTGGAAAAGATAGCCATTGGCGCTATGGATCTCCACGCCATCGAATCCTGCCTTCATGGCATTGGCGCCAGCCTGCTTAAAATCGGAAATAGTCCGCTTGATATCGGCAACCGTCATCTCCTGCGGCACCACCGTATCCTTGAAACCATCGAAGGTATAAGCCTGTATATTGGGGTTCAACGCAGAAGGCGCAAGCGGTAGCTTGCCGTTCAACAAGTCGGGATGCGACAACCGGCCCACATGCCAGATCTGTGCGAAGATCTTACCCCCCTTGTCATGCACCGCCTTGGTCACAAGCTGCCATCCCTTGACCTGCGCATCCGTATAAATACCCGGCACATTGATATACCCCGACGCTTCCTCGCTCACATACGTCCCTTCCGTGATGATCAACCCCGCCCCGGCACGCTGTCCATAATAGGCTGCCGTCAGCTCCGTAGCCGCCCCCGCCGGATTATCACTTCGACTGCGCGTCATCGGTGCCATCACGATCCTGTTCTTTAGCTCAAGCCCCTTCATATCGTAGGGCTGTAATAATGCTTGTTGTTTCATATTTAAAATTGCCTTTTCAGTATATTTTTCAAAAAAAAGCCTTTTTCACGTAAAAGGGTGATTTTACCCAAAAATTAGTGGCATACGCTTTTATTTGTAACCTTTATAGCAAAACCACCACCCGAATGCGCTTCCTTAAACCGCAGATCGTCTTCCTGGCAATCTTCCTGATGGCCCGGACCGGCTTGCTGCAGGCCCAACCGGATTTTTATCAAAAACAGTTCGAGCACAACCGGGACAACGCCCTCCACGAGCTCAGCAAACACCCCAATCCGGATACGGCGCGGGACATAGCCCTGGTGAATATCCTCGACTGCGCCGCCTTCTTAAGTCAAAAGAAACAGGTATTGCCTTACTGGCAGGAGGCCATCCAGCTAAGCAGGAAGCTCAGGTTCAAAAAAGTCGAAGTGATCTGCCTGGAATGGATGGGGGGCTACTACAAGTCCCAGCAAAAAAGTGACAGCGCCATTCGTTACCTCGACTCTGCAGTCCTCGTCGCAGATACGGCTTCCGACAAATGGGTAAGACGCGGCAAAGCCTTCGCCCTCTTCCAAAAAGCGATGATCTACGAGACCCAGGCCAACTACTTCCCCGCGCTGAATTTCTATTTCGAATCCTTGAAGAACTATGATTCTACAGACCTCAACAAGGAAAAGATGGTC
>JAMFRX010000242.1 GCA_026224995.1 Puia dinghuensis | reverse complement strand
CATTTGGCTCCGGCGGAAAACGGGTGATAATGCTCTTGTATTTCCCGGACGCCAGGTCTTCTTCTACGATCTCTTCCAGGAAATTCAGGGACTTTTCTTCTTCTTTCTTGATCTCTTCGCTCATAAAGATGATTTGTCTCCCGGATGGCTACCATCCGGGAGACAAATCTACGTCAACGGGGGGAGTCTGCCAAGCAGCGACCGGGCAAAGCGAAGTTCACCGCTGGCCGAAGAGCAGGCTGCCAATCCGTACCATATTACTTCCTTCCTGCACCGCCATGCTATAGTCCGCGCTCATCCCCATGGAAAGGAGCCCATCCCCGGGAAACCACCTGTCCAGCAAGCCTTTGAGCCCCCGGAATTCGGCCCTCACAACGGCTACGTCTTCGGTGTTGGAGGCCATCCCCATCAGCCCACGAACACGAACGGCCGGCAGGGCGCCGGCAGCCGCCATCACCCCCTCCAGCTCCGCCGCATCGAAACCGAATTTCGTCTCTTCCCGGGCAATATGCACCTGCAATAGCACATCCATCACCCTACCGGCTTTAGCAGCCTGCCGGTTGATCTCCTGTAAGAGCCGCAGGCTGTCCACTCCGTGGATCAGGTGCACGAAAGGAAGAATGTTTTTGACCTTATTGGATTGCAAATGACCGACAAAGTGCCACCTTATATCCGCCGGCAGGTGCGACTGCTTGTCTATCAGCTCCTGCACATAGTTCTCGCCGAAATCCCGCTGGCCCTCTTCATAAAGTGCTAAAATGTCTTCCGGGGGTTTAGTCTTGGAAACAGCAACCAGCTTGACTTTATCTCCAAGTTCCTTGAGCATTTCCCGGTAAGCCACCCTGTCTGTCGCCATGCCAATTTGTTTAACGCGAAGATACCTACACAAACGGTATTACCAACCGATTGCAGTTCGGGTAATTATATTAATTTTGTAGACTTATCCTGGACACCCCCTAATTACATTTAAGTGCACATGAGCTCAAAAACAAGTCGTCGCCTTCCCGCAGGTAAGAATCATCTCTTCATTTTATTGTTCCTTTTTCCTTTTATAGCAGTCGCGCAAAGCAAACCTATTGGTGGTGGATCCCTGCTTACCGGTAAGGTCATCGACGGCGAGAGCAAGCTGCCTATCCATGCCGCCACGATCGCCTTGCTACGCAAGGACTCTTCCGTCGCCGCGCAAGTCATCAGTAAGCCCGATGGGGATTTTACGCTCAACAATCTGCCTGAAGCCCCGAGCATTCTCCGGATCAGCGTCATCGGCTATCAGCCCTTCACCCGGTCTATCCCCGCCGGCCATCGTACCGTCGGCATTCCGCTCAATACCGGGACCATCCGGCTGACGCCAGTGGCCATACAGATGCAGACCGCGGTAGTGGTCGGCCAGCGTCAGGTATTCCGTACCGAAGTCGATAAGAAAATATTCAACGTCGACCAGAGCCTGGCCAGCAAAGGCGGAACGGCGCAGGATGCCCTACGGCAGGTCCCCACCCTCAGCGTCGACGCCTCCGGCAATGTCTCCCTACGAAACGGTTCCCCAACCATCCTGCTGGACGGCAAGCAGACCCAGCTCACGCTGGACCAGATCCCTGCAGACCAGATCCAGAGCATCGAGGTCATGCCGAACCCCTCGGCCAAATACGATGCCCAGGGCAACCACGGCATCGTGAACATCGTGCTCAAGCGGAACCGCAAGCCGGGCATGAACGGCTCCTTCACCGGCGTCGGCAGCACGCTCGGCGAGACCTATGGATTCGCGAACATGAATGTCTACAAGCACAAATGGAATTTCACGTTTAACTATATGGCCCATGGCCACCGGTCCGTCTCCAATACCAACACGACACTCAACGATCTCATCGCGGGAACATCGGTCCTCCAGCATGGTCATGCCGTGACTACCGGCCCCTTCGAAAACGTGAGAGCAGGTGTCGACTATAACATGGACCCGCACAATACCTTTAGCCTCTCCGGGAATATCGGCTTCGGTCATCATCCAAGCACCGGCACGCAGACCACCGAATACCTTGACAAGGGAGGGGTACTGGATTCTACGGGCTCGCGGACATCCTATGATGGCAATCGTTTTGTTTTCACCCATGCCAACTTCGACTATGCTCACACGTTTAACAAGCCGAGCGAGAAGCTAACGGCCAGCGCGGCTCTTGAAACGTATCAGGGGCCCGACAACGGCAACTATACCATGCAATACCTGGATAAGGGAGGTGCATCCATGGGCAGCCCTTACCTACAGCAATACCAGGGCTTTGCCCACGCGCACAATCTCACCCTCCAGTCCGACTATACCGATCCCCTGCTCAACGGGGACGCCAAGCTCGAGGCCGGGGTGAAAACGATCCTGCATGGCAACCATAGCTACCTGGACTTCCAGGACGGCCTTGCCCAGGGTTTTGTGGTGGATACGAACGCCAGCTACAACTATAGCTACAACGACAATACCTATGCCGCCTATACCAGTTTCAGCGATCAGCTGGGTAAGTTCAGCTATATGGCCGGCCTGCGTTTCGAAAAATATCAATACACCGGGCATCTGCTGGATGAGAACAGCAGTTTCGGTTATCACCAGACGGGACTCTATCCCAGTGTCTTCCTGACGGAGAAGCTGGATGACAACAACGACCTCCACCTCAACTATTCCCGTCGTGTCAACCGGCCGCAATGGTGGCAGATCTCACCGCAGACAAACTATTCCAACCCGCAGAACCCCCAGGTCGGCAATCCGGATATCCGTCCCGAGAACACCAATCTCTTCGAGCTGGCCTACAATACCCAGCTGTCCCATGTCGGGCTGAATACCACGCTGTACGTGAAGAATACCCTGGACCCCATGATGGCTTACAACAAGCCCTTGTCCAATGATACGCTGCTCAGCACCTATGAGAATGCCAACTACAGCAACACCTATGGCGCTGAGATCGTCGTCCGGATCCCTATTGTAAAGTGGTGGAACGCTACAACCAATCTCAATCTCTGGCAAACAGATATCAATGCGGATAACCTCTCGGAAGGCCTTAGCAATTCAGGCTTCAGCTGGTTTGCCAAGCTCAATTCCGATATGAAGATCACGAATGCTTATACCTTGCAGCTCACGGGCAACTACAATGCGGCCAATGTGGTGGCTCAGGGCAAGGTGCTGGCCTCCGGCGGCATGGACGCGGCCATCAAACGGGAATTCCTGCATCACAACGCCGGCACCCTCGTCCTCAGTCTCTCGGATATCTTCAATACGCAGCGGACCCGGGTGGACACTTATTCACAAGGTGTCTTCTTCCAGGACGCCATCACCAAGCCCGAGACCAGGGTGCTCAAGGTCAGCTTTACTTATTCTTTCGGGAAAGAGCTCAGCGGCGAGCGCCACAAAGCTACTTTAGAATCGAACGGCTGATCACAATACGCTGCACCTCGCTGGTGCCCTCGTAGATCTGCGTGATCTTGGCATCGCGCATCAACCTTTCCACATGGTATTCCTTGACATAGCCATATCCGCCATGTATCTGCACGGCTTCTGTGGCCGTCCACATCGCCGTCTCGCTGGCAAATACTTTCGCCATGCTGGAGCTCAGGGCGTAGTCGAGATGCTGGTCCTTTTCCCAGGCGGCACGCAGGCAGAGGAGCCTGGATGCTTCTATACGGGTAGCCATATCCGCTAATTTGAACTGGATGGCCTGGTGCTGGGCGATCTCCTTCCCGAAGGCCTTGCGTTCTTTGGAGTAGTTGAGCGACAGCTCATAGGCGCCGCTGGCAATGCCCAGGGCCTGGGAGGCAATGCCGATACGGCCCCCGGCCAGGACCTTCATCGCGAATCTGAACCCGAACCCGTCTTCCCCGATCTGGTTCTCTTTAGGAACCTTTACATCGTTGAACAGAATACTATGCGTGTCGCTGCCACGGATACCCAATTTGTTCTCTTTCGCCCCTACCACGACCCCGGGACTGTCCTTTTCCACGATCAGGACATTGATGCCATGGCTGCCCTTGGAAACATCCGCCTGGGCTATCACCAGGTATACGGAAGCGGAATTGCCATTGGTGATCCAGTTCTTGGTCCCATTGAGCAGGTAGTGGTCGCCTTTGTCTTCCGCCATCGTCCGCTGAGAGGTGGCGTCGCTCCCGGCTTCGGGTTCGCTCAGCAGGAATGCGCCGATATACAGCTCCCCGTCCTTACGGCCCTGCGCCAGCGGGGTGAGGTATTTTTGTTTCTGCGCATCGGTGCCATACGTATCCAGCCCCCAGCAGACCAGGCTGTTGTTGACGCTCATGCATACGCTGACGCTGGCGTCGATCTTACTGATCTCTTCCATCGCCAGTACATAGCTCACCGTATCCATACCAGATCCACCATAATTGGGATCGACCATCATCCCCATAAAGCCCAGCTCCGCCAGCCGAAGGACCTGTTCCTTTGGAAATTTCTGGTGCTCATCCCGCTCGATAACCCCCGGCAGGCATTCGCTGCGGGCGAAGTCCCGGGCGGCTTTTTGGATCATCAAATGTTCTTCCGATAATTGAAAATGCATATGGGCAACAATTTTATCGCGGCAAAAAATTATATAAAAAATAATTTTTTGCCGCAACATGATAAATGATTATACGCTTCGCGTACGAAACGGACTCCGTCCGTTTCAGGCCCAAAAATAACAGAAAGATGATTAGAAAACTAACACTTGGTAGTTTTTCCCTGCCTCCGGGCCAAAATGCGGGATTTTTTCGGTATTTTGGTATACGCTAACCAAAATTGACTCCATCGTATGCATACAATGCCGCCGAAGATCCTGGCCTTTGTAGCAGTCCTGCTCCTCGCCGGATGCAAAAAGGATCGGGGACCGGCAGATCCCGATATCCCCACCTCCCCTGCGCAAACCTCCCGGCTGCTGGTCGGACATTGGATCGAGGACAGCGTCAATCTGGCTTATCAGGCATCTCTCCCCTGCGTGCAGCCCGCTTACCTGATCGTAGACAGTGATCTGAGCTACACTTTTTTGCAGACAACGATATATAATTCTCCGGCTAACCCGTCGATTGATACTGACACGGGACAATTTATCGATATCGGAACAAGGTATATTACTGCGGCCTCGAGCGGAGGCCAGCATTATCTGGGTGAGTTTGGAAAGCTCCAGGTAAACTTGCTGAACGAGCATACCCTCGTCCTTTTTAGCATTGTCGATGTCGACCATCCACCCAGCTGGTATTTCCACAAATAGCGAGCATCAGATTATGCTCCCGGCCTTCTTATGCAGCAGCGCTATCGCGGTCTTGAAGATCACGATGAAGAGCCCCGCTTCTTCTTCCGTGAAATTGCTGGTCTCTTCTTCCTCGGCATCCTCGCTGTAGATGGTGGCCGCGGCAAATTGCAGGAGGTCGGGCTGACAGAAGGATTCTATGACGGCCATGGCATCCGTCTCATCGAAGCCGTCCTGGAATACTGCTTCCATCTCGTCGAACTCTTCGTTAAAGGCTTTTTCGAACTCTGCCTCGTTTACGGATGGGATACCCGGACAGAGCTCCCGGAAGCTGAGCAGTATGATGGTGAGGACATAGGCGACATCTTCCCGGGCGTCTGGCATCTCCAGCTCCCGGCTTTCACCGAGCACATATCCTACCAGTGCAGGCTGCTCTTTGGCGAACGAATCCCAAACCTTCCCGATCTGGGTCTCGTCCATGTGCTGGATCCGGTCGTTGACAAGGTCGATCGTCTGGTCGGTGATTAGTTGCATCCGCAATTTTCTGGTAAATTACCTAATTTGCCGGATTGCTGGATCGAAAACACAATTTTCTATGTCCAAAAATTATTCCCAGAAGGCCAAAGTCGCCATTTCAGTATCTTCCGAGGTAGGCCGCCTGCGCCGTGTCCTGGTGCATAGTCCAGACAGTGGGTTGGGTAAGGTAGTGCCGTCCAAGGCCCAGGACTGGCTGTTCGAGGATATCGTCCACCTGGAGACCATCCGACGGAAAGAGTACGATTACTATACCAAGCTACTGCTCTACTTCCTGGACCCCGGCAAGATCAAAGGCCGGCTGGCGGAAGTCGACGACACCAGTAATAAAAGGGCCTTCTATAAGCCCGGCGACGAGCGCTTCTTCCGCTCGGATAAGGTAGTCGAGCTGCAATGGCTCCTCTCGGATATCCTGGCGGACCATGCCATCAAGCTAAAATTGGTGGCTTCCGTATGCGCGATAGAAGCCTGCTCCTACGAGACCCAGGAAAATCTGCAGCAGCTAGACCCTGTTCAGCTGGCCAAGACCTTTATCAGCGGCGCGACCAATAACGACCGCCTCCTGTTCGCCCCCATCCCCAATTTCATTTTCACCCGGGATATCGGCATAGTAATAAACCATTATGTCCTGCTCAACAAGCCGGCCAAAAAAGCCCGCACCCGCGAAGCCCTTTTAGCCAAATACATCTTTTTCAACCATCCTCTCTTTCAGGAATACCGGGAAAATATCCTGGAGCTGACGGATACGCATCATCACTTCCTGCTGCCACGGGAAGGCGATGACCGCAAGGTCACCCTGGAAGGCGGGGACGTGATGGTGGTCAGCAAAGACCACCTGCTCATCGGCGTAAGCGAGCGCACCTCCGCCGAAGCGGCGCACCAGGCCATCCAGCTGCTGTTCGAAAAGAATATCGTCAAGAAGATAACGATCATCCGCATTCCCAAGAAGCGGGACTATATGCACATCGACACCATCTTTACCCAGGTGAAACGCAATGTCTGGATCCTGTTGGGCACCTTCTCCAACAAGGCGATAAAACACGAAGACGAGGACGAAGTTCAGCGCATCCTCGACAGCAACAAGAAAGAGGATAAGCTCAAGATCATCCAGTTCCGGAAAAAGGATCCGGGGAATCCTGAATATTTCGATAGCCTGGAAGACCTGCTGACGGATATAAGTAAGAACGACCTCGAATGCACCGAGAAGATCCGCTTCATCTATTCCGGCAACAACGAATTCCCCTTCGACGCCCGGGAACAATGGACCGACTCCTGCAACCTGCTCGCGCTAAAGGAAGGGGTGGTCCTGGGCTATGACCGGAACGACAAGACCGTCGAAGCGTTCAAGGCCAATGGCTTTGAGGTCGTAGCCGCAGGCGAGCTCGTCGACCAGCTGGAGAAGGGCGAGATCGACCCGGACCACTTGGAGAATACCTTGATCCTCATGCCCTCCGCCGAGCTGTCCCGGGCCCGCGGCGGCTTTCATTGTATGAGCATGCCCTTGCACCGTGACGAGCTATAAGAACAAGCCCGCGCCTGCCACCCATGAACAAAATCGATCGTATGCAAACGACTTCTCATTTACTGATGATCCGGCCGGTGAACTTCAGCTTCAACGCCGAGACGGCCGTGAACAACGCCTTCCAGACACCAGGCGATACCGATGCCCAGGCCCGGGCGCTCACGGAGTTCGAAAGCTTCGTGCAGCTGCTCCGCGACAACGAAGTAGATGTCACCATTATCACCGATACCCCGTCCCCATATACACCCGATAGCATCTTTCCCAACAACTGGGTGTCCTTCCACGACGATGGCACAGTCTGCCTCTATCCCATGTATGCCGTCAACCGCCGTCAGGAACGCAAGCCCGGCATCCTGGAAGCCATCGGCCACCAATTCAGGATCGACGCCACCCTGGACTTCAGCGGCTATGAAGCCGAAGGTCTCTTCCTCGAAGGTACTGGTAGCATGGTCCTGGACCGCGACCACAAGATCGCCTATGCCTGTCTCTCCCCCCGAACCGATAAGAACGTCCTGCTGGACTTCTGTCAAAAGCTGGGCTATTCGCCCGAGATCTTCACTGCCGCCGACGCCGCTGGCCGGCTCATCTATCACACCAATGTAATGATGTGCGTGGCCGACCGCTATGTCGTAGTCTGCCTCGATTCATTGCCTTCCGATCCCGAACGTGATCACCTCGCCGCCACCATCCTCGCCTCCGGCAAGACCCTCATCCCGATCACACCCGACCAGATGAACCATTTCGCCGGCAATATGCTGCAGGTGCATAACCACAAAGGCGAGAAATTGCTCGTCATGTCTTCACAGGCTTTTGCTTCGCTGACCCCGGTGCAGGTGCAGCAGCTTAGCGGCTTCAACCGCATCCTGCATTCGCCGTTGACGACGATCGAGACCAATGGAGGGGGAAGTGCCAGGTGTATGCTGGCGGAGGTACATTTACGAAAGCTTTAAAACAACGACAAATTCCCCGGCTGGCCGCCATTCACCAGATTCGGGACCCGCATCGCCATCCCATACCGTTCATTCATCCGCCCAACAAGATACTTCATCATCTCCGGCGACGTCACCTCCTCCGGGCTATGCACAAAAATATAGACTTCCCTAAGCCCCTTGCCAGCCCAGGTCCCGATCCTTTCCACCCAGGCATCCGCGCGCTGATAGTCAGTCGGGTGAAGGCTATTGGTCACAAAGCGGACAAAGGCCACGGGATTGGTCAGCCGCATATGCAGCACGTCCCGGCGACCGGCCACATCCGTGATCACCGTGCCGATGCCCAGTTCCAGGAATAGCTCAAAAGTCTCCCGGATGGCAGCGCCATAGGAGCCTTGCCTGAACCACTCCTCGCTTCGCAGCTCTACAGCAACCTGAAAGCCCGGCGGAAGCTCACGGACGTACTGCTGCAAGATGCCCGCCCGATCGGGACCATACCGGTCCGAGAGCTGAAGAAAAGAAGGTCCCAGCTTACCGCCGAAATACTGCAAAGCCTCGACGAAGTCCGCCGTCTCCCTGCCGGCATTCGCCAGCTGCAGTTTATGGCTGATGGTCTCCGGGAATTTGGGGCAGAACCGGAAATCGCTGCCGACGGAGGACGCCCAACGCTCGATCACAGCCGGGGACTGCAGACCATAAAAAAGCGTATTCAGCTCAACGGTATCGAACTGCCGGGAATAGGAAGATAGAAAATCCTTTGACTTAATCCCCAAAGGATAGGCTCTGCCGACCCAGCTGCTGCGTCCCCATTCGGTGCCGCCCACGTGTACGCGTAAAGGCTGACGGGACACGTTGCTCAGCCTTGTCCACAGCTGTTCCGTCACCGCATCGTCAGGAGGTAGTGTAAAATCAATATTATCTATGCGTTGTACTTTGCCGAATTCCATACAACATTAGCCTTTAATGTCTCAGATTCAATTCAAATCCTTACTTTTGGGACTTCGATTGGCCAGTGAGCCGGTGGTTCACGTGGTTAAGGTAGATAATTCTCAACAAATGGAAAGCAAAGTCACCAAAATTGGCGTACTCACTTCCGGCGGCGATGCTCCGGGAATGAATGCCGCCATCCGTGCCGTTGTTCGTACCGGTATTTATAATGGAATGGAGGTATTTGGTATCATGCGTGGTTACAGTGGAATGATCGAAAATGATATCGTACCCATGCACAGCCGTAGCGTCGCCAATATCATCCAGCGCGGCGGCACGATCCTCAAGACTGCCCGTTGCAAGGAATTCTTTGAACATGAAGGCCGCAAAAAGGCCTATGCCAACCTCAAGAAGCTGGGTATCAATGGCCTGGTAATCATTGGCGGAGACGGCTCCTTTCGCGGCGCCCACAAGCTCAGCGAAGAGTTCGACATCCCCTGTATCGGCCTGCCAGGCACTATAGATAAAGACATCGCGGGTACAGATTTCACTATCGGATTCGACACGGCCGTGAACACCGCCGTGGAAGCCATCGATAAGATCAGGGACACAGCTGACGCACACGACCGCCTCTTCATCATCGAGGTCATGGGAAGGGACGCCGGCTATATCGCCCTGCACAGCGGTATCGCCACGGGAGCGGAGAACATCCTTATCCCCGAGCGGAAAACCGATATCGAAGAGCTGGTGAACTCCCTGCTGGAAAAGGAAAGACGGAAAAAGCTGGTCAACATCATCGTCGTCGCCGAAGGCGACCGGGGTGCGGAAGACATCGCCAAGGTGATCAAGGAACGGGTGCCGACGGCAGATACCCGGGTTTGCGTACTTGGCCATATCCAGCGCGGCGGCGCCCCCAGCTGCATGGACCGCCTCATCGCCAGCCGCATGGGCTACTCGGCCGTAGAAAGCCTCATGGAAGGACGCCATAACGTGATGATCGGCATCGTCAATAACAAAATGCATTATACTCCGCT
>JAMFRX010000241.1 GCA_026224995.1 Puia dinghuensis | reverse complement strand
CCGCCGAGGATCAGGAAGGGCTTGCCGTCGACTAAGAGGGCATGCCGGCCGTGTTTTTCTATGATGACGGGTAGGGAGGCAGTTGACTGGGCGTGGGTATTAAGGCAGGTGATGCAGCAAAACAGCAGGAGGAGATGGAAGAGGCGAATTTTTGATGGGTCGCGTATGAATTCGTTTAATCGCGACCAGCCGCAAGGGGTTTTTTGTGTACCTATCGGGAAGTGGTTGATACTTATCATTTTGAATAATGGCATGAAAATTAGCTATCGATTAGTGCGCAATGCGGCTTAAAAAAAGTAAAAAACCCAAAATAATGAAAAAGAGTAAAATTACCCAGACCATTCTCACCGGGGCCGTCGTCATGCTCGGCGCGACCGGCAACGCTCAGTCGGGTCCTGCTGCTAACGGCAAGATCGTCGACCCCCCGGCTGTCAGCGAGATCCGCCCCTTTCATGCACATTTTTCGGACAAGGCTTTGGCCGATCTCCGCCGGCGCGTTCTGGCAACCAATTGGCCCGACCGCGAAACGGTCACCGATCTTTCACAAGGCCTGAAGCTCGAGACCATGAAAGCGCTGGCGCACTATTGGGCTACAGGGTATGACTGGCGGAAGATCGAGGCCAGGCTCAACGCCCTTCCTCAATTTATTACCAACATCGATGGTGTCGACATACACTTTATCCATGTTCGGTCGAAGAACAAGAATGCGCTTCCCATCATCATCACACATGGCTGGCCCGGCTCGATCATCGAGCAGCTGAAGGTCATCGGACCGCTCACCGATCCTACTGCCTATGGTGGAAAGGAGGAAGACGCCTTCGACGTCGTTATTCCTTCGCTCCCGGGCCACGGGTTTTCGGGTAAGCCCACGGCCACAGGCTGGGACCCTGTCCGGATCGCGCGCGCCTGGATCGTGCTGATGAAGCGCCTCGGCTATACCAAATACGTGGCTCAGGGTGGAGACTGGGGCGACGCAGTAACGGAGCAGATGGCCGTGATCGCGCCCCCTGAATTGCTGGCCATTCACACCAATATGGCGGCCACGCTACCGCCAGAGGTTTCGAAGGCCCTCGCAATCGGCGGTCCGGCGCCGGAAGGACTGTCGACGCCAGATGAGCGGCACGCCTGGGAGCAGCTGGATTATTTCTGGAAGCACGGGCTCGGCTATGCCCAGGAAATGACCAACCGGCCGCAGACGCTATATGGACTGCAGGATTCACCCATTGGCCTGGCTGCCTGGATGATGGATCACGACAACCGCAGCACGGAGCTGATCACCCGCGTGTTTGACGGGCAGACCGAAGGTCTTACCCGAGACGACGTCCTCGACAATATAACGCTCTACTGGTTGACGGGCACTGCTGTCTCTTCGGCGCGCCTCTATTGGGAAAACAAGCTTGCCTTCTTCGATATCAAGCATGTTACTATTCCGGTGGCCGTGAGCGCCTTCCCGGACGAGATCTACCAGGTGCCGCAGACCTGGGCAGAGAAGGCGTTCCCCCATCTTATCCATTATAAGAAGCTGCCAAAGGGCGGTCACTTTGCAGCCTGGGAACAGCCGCAAGCCTTTACAGACGAGATGCGTGAATCCTTCCGATCGCTGCGTTGATCGCTGACCTTTGATGGGTGGTTAGCCGCGGATCGTCAGGTTGCACCCTTTTTGGTAGAATCCCTGACAATCAGTTCCGTCGCAAATACTTT
>JAMFRX010000240.1 GCA_026224995.1 Puia dinghuensis | reverse complement strand
ATCGCCCCGTAGGCTAGACCCGGGAAGGCCTTCTCAGCGTCAACATTCTCAACAACGCAGGCCTCAGACAACATTTTAACACCATCCGCAACGACCTGCTCGGCACGGGCGCCGTGGTCGATGTCACGGGGTCGAATGGACCGGTCACCGGCACCTGGTCCGTGCGGGACGGCTTCACCTGGAAAGGACAGGACCCCTACTCCAAGCCGCAGTTCGGATTTGTGACATTCACCCACGACTATGGCAGGACCCTCCACTGGCAGCTGCTGGAAGGCCATGACGCCTCCCGAAGCCTGGCCACCGACAGCTCCGGTATAATTCTCAACGAAGCTGCAGTGAAGCTGGCAGGCTTTCAGCATCCCATAGGCGAGCGCATCACAGTAGATAGCGTTACCCGCCCGGTGATCGCTGTCGTAAGAGACATGGTGATGGACTCCCCCTTTGACCCGGCGACGCCATCGATGTTCTTCATGGACTACACCTGGATCAACTACATCACCCTGCGGCTGAACACTTCCGTGCGCGAGGCCGACGCCCTCGCCAGGGTACAGCAGGTCTTTAAACGCTATGACCCCGACGGGCTGGTCTCCTATGAGCTGCCCGAAGAAGCCTATGCGATGAAGTTCGATGCGGAGACCCGCGTCGGCGAAGTGTCTACCTTCTTCACCGTCCTGGCCGTGCTTATCTCCTGCCTCGGACTCTTCGGTCTGGCCTCGTTCGTAGCGGAGCAGCGCAACCGGGAGATCGGGGTACGGAAAATATTAGGCGCCTCGGTATTCAGCCTTTGGAGCACCCTGTCGCGGGAGTTCGTGACGCTGGTGCTGATCGCCTGCGCGGTCGCCATCCCGCTATCCGCGTCCTTCCTGCACTCGTGGCTGCAGCAATATGCCTACCGGACCGCCTTGTCGTGGTGGATCTTCGCCGCCGCCGCCATAGGGGCGCTGTTGGTGACATTGCTGACGATCAGCTGGCAGGTGCTGAGGGCTGCGCTGCAGAATCCGGTGAAAAGTTTGCGGACGGAATAATGCCCTACCAGGGCTGCTTATGAAAGCGCAGTACCCCAACTGCCGTCTTGTAAGGACACATAAATACCGGCGCGGCTTTATTGACCAGCACAAAATCCTGCCGCGGCTCCTGGAGTGCTCTATTGGCCTTTTTTACATCATCATCGTTTTTGATCGACGTCGTCATGACTTCCATTATATCATCCTGCTCGGAAGAAAGTTTTTCAAATACCGCATCCAGCACATGGGCGTTGCCGTCGAACTGGGTGGGAGAAGTGAAAACTTCTGGATCCGAACCGGGAACGCTATCCACGGCGATCAATGCCGTCAGGATACGCAGGGTGTCGCCGGTCATACGATTGACGACGATGAACTGCGGATAATACACCGAGCTGCCCTCATTGGTCTTGCTTCCCGAGAAAGCGAGAATACCAATGGGCGTGCCCGACTTGATATCGGCGGAGTCGTATTTGTATTCTTTCATCGGGATGATCGAAAAATCGTCGGCTGACGAGGACTGCGGGTGGTCTTTGCAACAGGGCAGAAAGAGGACGGCGGCAAGGGCCGACAGGATGATGCGCATGGGATATTGGGTTTAGTGGACCGGTAAAATACGGTGTTTAAATGGGAGTTGCAAGTCAGGCTTACGCGGGGTTTCGGATTGCGATCATGTGGGCCTTCAGAGACGTCAGGCAGGATCAAACGGCAAGCCGGACTTGGTCGAGTTTGGTCGAATCTGAATGAGCTAGGCAACCATGCGGGATTTGCTGGTCCGAAGCCAGTCGAATTCTACACGGGGCAGGAAGAAGCCCTGAATGCAGTTGAAGTTGCGGATGCAAATCTGAGTATGGGTCTTGGATTGGATGCTCGAGCCTTCGAAGGCGGGGCCGCCTTCAGTGAAGGTGCCGCGGGCTGAGTCGAAGATACTGGTTTCAGAAAAGCCTTTTTGCGCGATATCCCGTCGGACTTGCCGTAACGCCATGGTATGCATAAATTTAATAGTCGTACAGTCCAGATCCCGCAATAGTTTGTCTTTATGTTCATCGTGTGGCAAATCCCGGTTCTTCGGAAGTTCGCGACCGGTGGATTTATAATATTTATACATGTCTTTGTAAGTATCAGCAAGTATTTCTAGGCATCTCGAATCCATAAGATCGCAACAATATCCTAGATATAGGACGGCACCAATAACCGTCGGGGTTTCAATTGCACCGCGCTTTTTCTTATCCTCAGCCCATTGCAAAGCCCTATTGTAATTATTTTCCCAAAAATACATACCATGTCCGAGCCAGTCGTATGGCTTCCGGCTGATGACGATTTCGTCCGGATGATTCAATAGCCTATCCCTTACCCGGATATCACAGCCATGAAAGCCGATAACCAGGTTATACCTGAGATCGTACATACCATTAATCTTTAAAAACGTCGGAAACCCGGGGAGCGTCGAGATGATCGAAATAATAAGGCAGGCATTTATAATCCTCTGTAAGGTTACCCTCCTCATCGAGCATGCCTATCTCTTTCATATGACGCACCGCCTCCTCTTTCGTAAGATTCTTCGTCCGTTCGGGCGAGAATATTTCCTTCAAGCTCTGATATTCCTTCTCTGTCATGATTAATACCTTTTACCCCACAAAATTAATAAACAATATCACGCGTAAGAAGAAAACTTCCCTCCATGCAACCACTTAGCGCCCACCCACCGCCACAATATCCACCCGCCGCAGCTCCAGCAAATTGAGCGCATTGGCTTCCAGTCCCCTCACCCGGGGATTGATGAAATGAACCACTTCATCATACCATAGCGGCACCACCGGCGCGGCATCGACCACACGCTGATCCATCTGCCGATAGAGCCTATAACGCAAAGAGTCATTGTTCTCCTGCAAAGCCTGCTCATAGAGCTTGTCGAAGAAAGCATCATGGTAACGCGTATAGTTAGGCGGAGCCGGATTCTTACCATAAAATACGCTCAGGTAGTTCTCCGCATCGGGATAGTCGGCGAGCCAGCTGCCGCGGAAGAAGAGCGCCTTCGACTGGGCCGTCTCTTCGAGCAGGAGGCTCTTCTGGACGACTTCCACCTCGATATGCAGACCGATGTCCTGCAGCTGCCGGGCGATGAACGTGGCGAAGTCGGCATAGTTGGGGACCGTGAGCAGCTTTAACCGCGGGAGGCCCCTGCCTTCGGGAAAACCGGCGGCGGTCAGCAGGCTGCGCGCTTTAGCAGGGTCGTAATAATAGCCATGGACAAGGGTGGAATCGAAGCTGGGCAGGCCCGCGGGGATGAAGCCGCTCTCGGCGGGAAGGCCCAGGGAGTTTTTGATATAGAGTATCATCTTCCGGCGATCGAAACCATAGTTGATGGCCTGGCGTACCTGCCGCAGCCGCAGGGGCGAATTGCGGACGAGATCGTTGCTGCTGTCGACGACGATACCCAGATATTCGGTATTCAGCTGGGGATGGATGGACAGAACGATCTTGTCCTGCCAGTCTTTTTTCAACTTTCCCTGCTTGCTGAGGACTTCGTCTTTAAAGGATGCATCGATCTCGTTGATGAAGTCGAGCTGGCCCTGCTGAAACTGAAGGAACTCCGTAGCCTTCTCGTCGTTGAAGCTCACCTTCACCGCATCCAGATAAGGCAGCTGCCGGCCGGCGCTGTCGTGTTCATAGTAGTGCGCATTTTTTAATAAGATGAGGTCCTGTCCCTCTTCCCAGGACTTGAGCCGGAAGGGACCGGTGCCCACAGGATGGCTGCGGAAGTCTTTGCCGTAGCGTTCGACCACCTCGCGGGGAACGGCGGAGCAGTATTCCATGCTCAGCAGACCCAAGATGGGATTAAAGGGCCGGGAAAGCCGCAGCCGGAAGGTGCTGTCGTCGATGGCGAGGAAGGCGCCACCGCCGGGAGATGGCATCGCTTCCGGTACCCCGCAGGGAAGCACCGCGCCATGCCCATTCGGCTGGCCGGCCATCCCGCCGCATGCATCAGACGTGTCTATCCGGTCGTGAAAGATCCAGGCCCCGCTGCTGGCCGTCTGCGGATCGAGTAGCCGGTTGAAGCTGTACACGATATCCGCCGCGACGAGCCGCCGCCCCTTGCCGCCGGGAAAGGCCGGGTCGTCATGAAAATATACATCTGTCCGTAAATGAAAGGTCCACACCTTCCTGTCTGCCGATACCTCCCAGCTCCTGGCCAGTCCCGGAACGAAATGGAGGTTGCTGTCGGTCTCTACCAGGGTGCTATAAAGCTGATGGATGGCCCACATGATCGATCTGTTCTTGGAAAAAGCGGGGTCGAGGGTGGCAATTCCGTCGCTTTCGTTGTAGGAGAATACTTTCTTCCCGGTATCCCTGGCGGCAGAGCCGCATCCGCCCAGCAGTAGCAGCCACAAACCACTCGTCCAAATCGCCCGCAGCATCAAAAAATGTTTATTTACCTTCATTGTCCTTAAAATCGTAAAATAAAGATACCCAATGCGTCGCATACTGTCACTTGCTGCTTTCCTTTACTTTTTCTCTAGCCTGACCGCCCAAGGCCAGCTCCTCACGCCGGAAAAGACCGTCTTCTCCCATGCCGATAGCCTGCGGGGTAGCATCACGCCCGAAAGGGCCTGGTGGAACCTCCTGAAATATGATCTCCAGATAACACCCGACTATGCGGCGAAGTCACTGCATGGCGAGAATGCGATCACCTTCGTCGCCCTGGAAGAGGGGCAGACCCTGCAGATCGACCTGCAGGAGCCTATGAAGCTGCTATCGGCCACCTGGCGCAAGAAGCCCCTGAGCTTCACCCGCGAGGGGAACGTCTTTCACGTCCGGTTTCCGAAACCCGTGAAAGCGGGCAGCGTGGAGACCGTGGCCTTCCGATTCGAGGGCATCCCAAAAGTGGCGGTTCGCCCACCCTGGGGCGGCGGCTGGATCTGGACCAAGGACGAGCAGGGCCGCCCTTTGATGACCGTGGCCGACGAAGGGCTGGGCGCAAGCGTCTGGTTTCCCTGCAAAGATCACCTCTACGACGAGCCAGATAGCGGGGTGGTGATGCATATCACCGTAGCCGACAGCCTGGTAGGCATCGGCAATGGCCGCCTGCGCGACAAAAAAGCCAATGGCAACGGCACGACGACCTATACCTGGGCCGTCGTAAACCCGATAAACTCCTACGATATCATTCCCTATATAGGGAAATATGTGAACTGGTCCTCTACCTTCCACGGCGACAAAGGGCAGCTGGACTGCAACTACTGGGTCCTGGACTACGATCTTGAAAAGGCGAAGCCGCAGTTCAAGCAGGCCGACACGATGCTGCGCGCCTTCGAATACTGGATGGGCCCCTACCCTTTTTACGAAGATGGCTATAAGCTGGTGGAAGCGCCGCACCTGGGCATGGAACACCAGAGCAATATCGCCTACGGCAACCACTTCGAGAACGGCTACCTGGGCCGTGACCTCTCCGGCACCGGCTGGGGACTGAAATGGGATTTCATCATCGTCCACGAAAGCGGTCACGAATGGTTCGGCAACAACATCACCGACAAAGACGCCGCGGATATGTGGGTGCACGAAGGCTTTACCAACTATAGCGAGACGCTTTACACGACCTATTTGTATGGCACCGAAGCCGGTAACGACTATTGCATCGGCACCCGAAAGAACGTGGCGAACGACGTGCCGGTGATCGGCATCTATGGAGTCAACAAGGAAGGCTCGGGCGACATGTATTATAAAGGAGGGAATATGCTGCACATGATCCGCCAGATCCTCGGCGACTCGGCTTTCCGCGGGCTACTGCATGGGCTGCAGAAGGACTTCTACCACCAGACCGTGACGACGCAGCAGATAGAATCGTATATCAGCAACTACGCCCATACCGATCTTTCCAAGGTCTTCGATCAATACCTGCGGACGACCAAGATCCCCATTCTTTCCTACCAGTCCAGCGGCGACGTCATCAGCTACCGCTGGAGCAACGTCGTAAAAGGGTTCAACATGCCCGTGAAAGTCTATATCGGGGGAATGGCGGCACAGTGGATCACCCCCACCGATGAATGGCATACCATGCGGGCCGGCACCGGCGGACAGGCGCTGGAAACACCCATTCCCGATTTCAAGCCCGGGAGCACGACGGCACAGCCTACAGGCGGACGGCCTAAGCCAAACGGCAGCGGACCGGGTATCCTCACCGTAGGGGCAACAGGTAACGGCACCGGGGGCGACGGGAATCTTTCGGTAGACAGGAATTTCTACATCTTTGTAAGGAAACAGGGCTAACATCCGCCAGAGGGCCAGGCCGGTCGGCACCCGGACACGGGCTGCCGATCAGGAGTGAGCGACCGGTGTCTCGGCCACCCTGCCGGCGCCGACAAAGTGCTGGTCGTAATAGCCGTCGTTCATGTCGCTGATCATCACCCCGGAGACGGAAGCATGCACGAATTTATGGTTGCGTAGATAGACGCCTACGTGAGTGACTCCTTTGTGCTTCTTGCCGTTGAGCGTGTGGAAGAAGACGAGGTCGCCCTCCTGCAGCTGATCCCGGGGGATATGCTGGCAGGCCTCATATTGTTCCTTGGAAGTGCGGGGAAGCGTACCCACGCCATATACAGAAGACATCAGCAAAAAGGCAAAGGCGGAGCAGTCGATCCCATCCCGGGTAGTACCGCCATAATGATAAGGGGTGCCATACCAGTAATCCATGAAACTCAATAACTTCGGATTGTCCAGATCTTCTACCGAACAGTTCTCCAGAATGGCAAACTTGAATTGCAGGGCCGGAAGATTTTCGATAGCGGCATTGCTCCGGTCGGAGAATGATGCATTTCCCTTGGTATCGGTATTGGCTGGAGATATGGAACTGTGAGTCAGATCTTCACGCCCTTCTGGCTTGATGGAGATGTTGCTGATGAATTGTACATTTCCATCAGACTGTGTCTTAGTCCTGGAGGCAGTCGGCTGCGAAGCCGCGGGCTTGAAGGTGCTGCAGCTGGAGGCCAGGCAAACGATAGACGCTATAAGGAAGCAATTTTTCAACATGTTTTGCACTACGGATGTTTTTGGCACGGATTAGAGATCGGTAAAAATACAAAAAATTTGCCAAAATGGCGGAATTTGGCAGAAATGCGGCCACCCGCGATCTGATCCCCTTTTTGCCCGGCCCCGGCCTCTTCATGCCCGGCCCTGTGAAAAGAATGTGCTTTTCCTATCACACACCGAACGAACTATGTCCTGTTTTGTTAGTTAATTGCAGGTCCCATGAGCAAATACTCCCATCTCCATACACATACCCAGTTTT
>JAMFRX010000037.1 GCA_026224995.1 Puia dinghuensis | reverse complement strand
ATGGCGGAATTTGTCGTACCGGTAAAAAGGAAGCTGTTATTGAGCAGCCAGGAGGGGGAGGCATCATATTGCAGATCCATATTGTCCAGCACTACGGCGGTTTGAGGGGTACTGACCCAGGTGGTGCCGGAGAGCACATGCAGGCCGCCGTTCATTTGTGCAGTAGACCTGGCTCCTGCACCCAGCAGATCAAGGCTTAGCAGCAACATGGTGTGCCAGAACAGGGTGTTTCGCAGTAGGCTCATAGAACAAACCTACGCCAGCTTGTGTGCCCGGTGCAAATCCAATCGCTGAATCCCGGTATGGAATCGCCGAATGCTAATTTTTATGTATATTGTCTAAAGAACAGACGCGAAAGAACATGCCGGTCGCAGAGAAAAAGACATATACGTGTATCATTGTCGATGACAAGGAAATAGACAGACTTGCCGTACAGGCATTTTTAGAGGACTATTCTTTTATGGCGCTTGCCGGCAGTTTCGCTTCGGCCACGGAGGCGCTTGAACATATCCGCAGCGCCGGCACCCCGGACGCTATCTTTCTGGACGTCGACATGCCCGGCAAAAGCGGCCTAGACCTGCGTAACGAACTGAGAACCATACCGGCCTGCATTTTTATCACTGCCCATCCCCAGTTCGCGCTCGAAGGTTTCGAGCTGGCCGCACTCGACTATCTCATAAAACCACTGAAAGAAGACCGTTTCGAAAAAGCCATGCGGCGGCTGCAGGAATACCTCGATCTGCACTACAAAGCCGAGCTGCTCGACTTTACCCTGGGGGAGAACACGCTCTTTATCAAGGACGGGTTCAAACAGGTGAAGCTGCAGATCCAGGAGATCGTCTACCTGGAGGCATTGAAGGACTATACGGGCATCATCACAAGGCACAAAAAGTACTGTGTACTGTCGCCGCTGGGCAGCCTCATCAAGGAAAAGGCCTTTCAAAGTTTCGTGCGCATCCACCGGAGCTATGCGATCCACCGGCATGCGGTTAGCGAGATCTCTGCCCGCGGCATCCGGGTCAACGATATCCTGCTTCCCATAGGAGCAAGCTATAAGGATTCGGTCGAGAAGTTTTTTAGTGTCTAAGAAAAACACCTTCAGGAATATGAAGACTAACCTGGTCGCCGTTACTGCCTGTTTTTGGCTGATGACACTGCCGTTTACAGCCTTTTCGCAAAAAAAAGGAGCCGAGCTCATCGATTCGCTGCAAAAAGAAGCGTCGCGGCCCGGCGAAGACACCAACAAAGTCCTAACGCTGATGCGTCTCAGCGCCGCCTGGTCAATCGTCGATCTTAACAAAGCCTTTTCACCAATGAACGAAGCTCTCCGGCTGTCGCAAAAGCTTCGCTACATAAAAGGCATTGCGAATTCGGAAAACAATCTCGGGCTGTACATGAGCGACACAGGCAATACTGTTGACTCGAGACGACATTTTGAAATAAGCTATAAGCTCAACGTCCAGCGGGACAGTAAGATCAATGTCGTCAATAATCTCCTGAATATCGGCCGCACCTATTCCTTTGAATCCGATTTCCCCAAAGCCGTCGATTACTTCTTCAAAGCGCTGACCATTGCCGAGGCCATTAAAAGCGAGCAAAAGATGGCCGTGATAGGTACTAACCTGGCCAGTAACTTTTTTAAACAGCACAATTTTACAAAGGCATTGGAATATGGGCTATATACCGTCGATCATGCCGCAAAGGGAGACGACCCCAGCTCGATGGTAAAGGGCCTGATTTTTACGGGCGATGCGCGGGCGGCGATGGGGGATACGCTGGCGGGCATCCAGTCGCTCGATAGTGCTGTCGCGGTCGCCAGACATGCCGATCTCCAGCGTGATCTCTCCGAAGCTCTTGGCGACCGGGCCATGCTCGAATCCAATCTCGGGAAAAGGATCCACCTGCTGGAAGAAACTGATCAGCTGATGGAAAAAGTCAATCCCAATTCGGCCACGCATGTATCTGCCAAGGCCAGCCTTGGTTTCGACTATCTCCAGTTGGCCAAACAAACGGCCAATACGTCGGAAAAAGCGCGGCTTCTACAAAACGCCGACAAATACCTGACGAATGCAAAAGCCATGGCCGAAAGCCGGAAAAACCCAGCACGCCTGGCCGAAGTGCTCCAAATGATGACTGCCCTGGAAGAATATCAGGGCCGGTACCAAAGCGCACTGGCCGATCACAAGCGGATGGTCGCCATCAACGACTCCCTCTTCTCGCAGGACAACAAAAACCAGATCGCCGGGCTGGACGCCAAACATACAGTCGCACTCAAGGACGCCGAGTTGACGCTCAGCCAGGTGAGACTGGCCGATCAACGGAAGACAACCCTTATCCTCATTATAGGCCTGGGCTGCCTGGCCATTTTTGGGGGGCTGTTGTACTGGCAAAGTCAAAGCCGTAAAAATGCCAATGCGGCCTTGCAACGGGCCAATGGTGACCTCGAAGCGGCCAATCGCGAACTGGAAGAAGCCAATCAGGTCAAAGCCCGTTTTTTCGGTATCCTCAGCCACGATCTCCGAGGTCCGGTCGCTCATCTTCTGCACTTTCTCAAAATTCAAAAGAAAGCGCCACATCTGCTCGCGGGCGCCCAACAGGAATCCCAGCGCCAGCAGATCACCGACTCGGCAGAAAACCTGCTGAATACCATGGAAGGGATGCTGCTGTGGAGCAAACAGCAGATGCAAAGCTTTCGGCCGGTCCCGAAGAATACCCCGGTCGATGACCTTTTCGACTACCTACAAAAATTCTTTACCGAACCGGGCCCGGTTAGCCTTCTCTTCCGGGCTGCCGGTGACCTTACCGTATTCACTGACGAGAACTATCTCCGGGTCATTATGCAAAACCTCACCTCCAACGCTATCAAGGCATTAAAGGACCGTCCCGATGCAACCATCGAGTGGAATGCCAAGAAAGAGGGGAACAACACGGTTTTATCGATAGCCGACAACGGACCCGGTTTAAGCGCCGAACATACGGAAGTCCTATATGAAGATTCGGTTGCTGAAAATGCCCTCGACGGCTTCGGTCTACACATCATCCGCGATCTTGCGAAAGCGATCCGCTGCCAGCTGGACGTAAGATCCGAGCCCGGAAAGGGAACTATATTCTCCCTCATCCTGCCCGCGGCTGCATAAAGGCCTTCCGCTCGATTATGGCAATAGGTCTCTATAAACATAGTGCCGGCACTCAAACTATCTCTTCACAATCGACTGTTTTTGACTATATTGCATAGTCACCGAACAGTCGGATGGCATATCTGGCTAAACTCCACACCTGCGTCTATTTTGCGGCTCCTGATTGGTTTAGCCGGCATCTTGAATAGTAATCATTTAATCAATACTTCATTCTTGAAACACCTTCTATTAGCTGACGACGACCCCGATGACAGGGAATTTTTTGATACTGCCCTGAAAGCGATCGACCCATCGATCGAGTGTGATTATGCTATGGACGGATCCGAAGTCATCGATAAGCTGAGCAAAGGAGAAGTCAACCCAGATGCCATTTTTTTGGATATTAATATGCCGCAGGTAAATGGCTGGCAATGCCTCAATTGGTTAAAGGAAACCGATGATTTCAAGAATATCCCGGTAATCATGTATTCTACGTCTTCCAGCCGCAGAGACCGGCAGATCGCTAACGAATCCGGCGCGGTGGGCTTCTTCCCCAAGCCGATGGAGTTCGATGGGCTGGTGAAAGTGTTATCCGTATTGGTTTCCAAATCTCCCACGGATTTGAATGATATTGGCGCGTATTTGAGAACCCTTTAAATGTCGGGGAAATGTCGTTAAACGAAAAAACTACAATGGATCCGGTTATAAGCAGAAATAACGTTAAGGTGATCGGCAAGGGAACACAAACAATGATGTTCGCCCACGGATTCGGCTGCGACCAAAATATGTGGCGATACGTTGTACCTGCATTTGAAAACGACTATCGCATTGTCCTGTTTGATTATGTCGGCGCCGGCAAATCGGACCGGTCTGCATATGTCGAAAGTCGTTACAACACGTTGAATGGGTATGCGGACGACGTATTGGATATCTGCGAGGCGCTGAAGTTGGAAAATATCATCTTTGTGGGCCATTCAGTGAGCAGCATGATCGGGGTGTT
>JAMFRX010000239.1 GCA_026224995.1 Puia dinghuensis | reverse complement strand
TGGCAGGAAAGCCTCTTCACCACCCCATCAGTCGCTTGAGATAACCACCGAGCTCCGCGGCTATCGACCCATGCTCCTCCAGATCCGGATGCCCGCCGCAGCCATGCGAAAATTGCTTTGAAAAAAAGTAGGTGCTGACCTTACGATCCCCTGACTGGTGCATCGCGGCTGCGATCCCGCCCAGATAGCGTTTCTGCACATCCGTAAGCTTTCTATCCCCCATGGGGCTGGTGAGACAAACGATCTGCGCCTTCGGGTAGTGCCGGCGGATATCGCCGATAAAACGCACATAGGCGCTGCAAAAGACCGTGGAATCCTGTATCCCGTCATTCTGCCCCAGACAGATGGTAACCACATCCGGAATATACCGCCTGAAATCCCAGGAGCCGGTGTTATCCCGCAGATCCATTTTGTCAAATACCTGCGGCATCACGATGTCCATCTTACAACAGCTGTGGATAAGTCCGATGCCCGCCACCGCCGTTAGCTGCCACTGCGCATGCAGCGTCCGGGCCGTCAACGCCCCATAGCTCATCCACGCATTGTGCTGGTCATACCACTCGCCCATACTACAGGGGGTAACGGACAGGTCCATACCCGTTCCGGCCGTAATGGAATTCCCGATACATTCGATCTTGCGGGTTTCGGGAACGGGTGGTGGCAGCAGACCACGCGCGATCACCCCTACCATCTCCAGCCAGCCGATCCCCGATTCCGTATCCTTGCATAGGCTCACCACATGCACGCCGCCGCCAGCTGCCTTGATCACCAGCGTGTCCTGATGATTCTTGGTCTGCAGCCGGTAAGGTGCCTCTCCCTCGACCGCGATCTCTATGTAGTTATGGTTCTTGCCCCCGGCGACCTCGTCGCGGATCACCACCCGGCATTCGTCGCCACGAAACTTCCACCGCACCACTACGCCCGGCATCCAGAACCTCGGCGCCGCCGGATTCGAAAGGTCAACCCGCCCCATGTATTGAATATGCGGATCATTGGCCGGGAAGAAAGCTTCTTTATCTGCCATGGCCCGGCTGCCCGCTATCCGCTGGCTGTCTGCCGTCCCTCGGTTGGCCATGCCCCCAAGTACCACGGCCATCAGGCCGTATAATAGTATTCTCATGTCTTATTGTTGATGAAAGCTCTGTCCTATAAAACCCAGCGCATCGATGATCCCCGTCCGCCAATACGTCCACGTATGCGTCCCATCCCTTACCCTGAACTCATGCGGCACCCCCTTCTCCTGCAGCAGGATATGCAGCAGACAATTGCCCTTGCTGAGCCCATCGTCATCACCGCAATCTATCCAGTACCGCACCTTCTTAAGCTCATCCGACGACTTGCCTGCGACGATCTTCATCGGGCTGTTCTCGTTATAGGCCGTACTTAGCCTGTCCTTCCCCTTCAACCCCAACCCGTATAGCTGCCCCAGGATCCCATCCCAGCGCTTGTCGGGCATGCTCACGATCGTGGAATCATCCCAAACCGCCGCGCTCAGGGCAGCCCCGGCAGCAAACAGCTCCGGATGCTTGAGCGTATAGATCAGCGTACCATAGCCACCCATCGATAGCCCCGCTACCCCACGGAAACGTTTATCCGCCTTTATCCGGTAGGTCTTCTCTATCTCCGGCATGAACTCCTTTACAAAAAAGTCCTCGTATTTCTCCTTACCGTCATAGCTGTTGATGTAGAAGCTGCTGTCGCCATTGGGCATCACGATGATCATCGGCGGGATCGTCCCTTCCGCGATGGCCTTGTCCGCAAGGCGGTTGATCTCGCCAAATTGCAGCCAGCCCGTATTGTCATCGGAATATCCGTGCAGCAGGTAGACCACGGGATAGCTTCTTTCAGAGCTCTGATAATCCGCCGGCAGATAGATCGTATACCGGACGTCTCTGTGCAGGATCGCGCTCCGCACGTTTTTTTCTTCCAGCACCCTCCCGGTCGCCCACTGGGCCCGGCCAGATAGCAGGCAGCAAACAAAGAACAAGGCAAACAATATTCGCATAACAAGGATTTACGGTCGAAGAACGCCCGAGTACACCTTCGTATCATACCCCACACGCACCTGCCCGCCGGACTGATGCTTTGCAAACAACGCTTCCAGGTCCCGGATCATGGCGGCATAGCCCGGCCCCTCCTTGGGGATATAGGAAGAAGAGAGCAGCCGCCCCTTTAATCCCCCGAAGTCGAACCGCTGCTCGTTGGGGAAGGTGGCCAGCACGAATGCCGCCGGCGTAAAAAACTGGCCCAGCTGCAGGTCCGCAATGTTTTTATGATTGATGGTCTTGTAATCACTGCCATACTGCAGGATCAGGTCGTCGTACTCCCGCTCGAATGGCGTGCCCTCCAGCCGCTCGTTCCAGATCAGCGCGACCACTCCGCCAGGCTTTAAGATGCGTACGAACTCCGCCCGGCTCTTCATGGGGTCGAACCAGTGAAAGGCCTGGCCCGCTACCACCAGCCGCACGCTTTCCGCCGCAAGTCCCGTCGCCTCGGCTGTTCCATCGACACTCACGAATCGTGCATACCCCGCCAACAGCTCCTCGGCCTTATCCCGCATGTCCACATTCGGCTCCACGGCATATACCCGGTTGCCATTTCGTAAGAACAGCTCCGTAGAAATGCCCGTACCCGACCCAATATCGGCTACATCCCACGAAGGGTCAAAAGAATAAATGGAAGAAAGATAGGCGGGAACAGCCTCAGGATAATGCGGTCGGTATTTTACGTAGTCTTCAACCCGGTCGCTAAAACGCGTAGTACTATCGGACATGGCAATAAGCTAGGCTATTTGAACCCAATGTAGGATATTTTACCAGGCTGGCCAAGGGCTACTCGGACCGCAAACTCCTTGCCGGATTCATTAACGCCGCCCTGATCGACTGAAAGCTCACCGTCACCAGCGCGATCCCGATTGCCGACGCTCCTGCCGCCAGGAACACCCACCACTCTATCCCGATCCGGTACGCAAATTGATGCAGCCAGTGATCCATAGCCACCCAGGCCAGCGGGAAAGCGATCAGCGCCGAAAGCAGCACCAGCTGCAGGAACTCCTTGGACAGCAGGCCCGTCAGCCCCGGCACGCTAGCGCCCAGGACCTTGCGGATGCCGATCTCCTTGATCCTACGCTCGGCCATATACGCGGAGAGCCCAAAGAGCCCCAGACAGCTAATGAGGATAGCCAGCACGGCAAAGAGCCGCGACAGCTGCCCGATCAGCGCCTCGCTGCGGAACAACGCATTGAAGTCTTCGTTTACAAAGCTATATTCGAACGGATAGCCCGGATTGTCAAGTTTCATCACTTCCCCCATCTTCGCCAGGGCTTCTTCTGGCTGGACCCCCGGGCTCAGCCGGGCGTACAGCAGCCTGGCATTGTTGGTATCGCAGAAGAACATCACGGGGTCCGGCTTGCCATACATATCCCCGAATACGAAGTCCTTGACGACGCCCACTACCGTCATCGGCGGATTCTTGGAATCCCACCACACCCGCTTGCCGATCGCGCTGCCCTTACCCATCATCTTTGCCAGCGTCTCCGTGACCAGGACATGCATGCTGTCCGCTTCAGGCAGGTCCAGCCGAAAATCCCTGCCCTCCGCCAGCTTCATGCCAGCCGTCGCCAGGAAACCCGGCGTCACATTCCTATAGGAGATCAGCACGTCCTGGTTAGGATCGCTCCCGTCCCATTTGGCGCCGGACCCGTTATTGCCGACGCTAAAGGTATTGAAGCTGTTGAGGGCGGCGTTCTCGACGACCCCCGTTTGGAGGAGGTCCTGCCGGATCTGCTTGAAATGACCGGCGATCCGACCCCTTACGTTGACGGTCACCAGATTGTTCAGGTTGTATCCCAGGTCACGCGTGCGGATATGCTCTACCTGCCGGTAGATGATCACCGTGGCGATGATCAGCACCACGGAAATGGTGAACTGCATGACCACCAGTCCCTTCCGGATATAGGACGCGCCGGTTCCCCGCATCCGTATCCCCTTGAATACAAAGATGGGATTGAAAGAGGAAAGATATAAGGCCGGATAGCTCCCGGCTATGAGTCCGCAGACAAGCGCAATGGCGGCCAGGGCGCCCAGATGCATCGGACTCGTCAGCCCCAGGCTCAGCGACTTGCCGATGAGCAGGCTGAAGGCTGGCATCACCAGCGCGATCAGGATGACGCCAGTGATCACCGCCAGAGCAGACAGCACGATGGCCTCGCCGATGAACCGTCCCACCAGCCCCTTGCGCTCGGCTCCCAGCACCTTTCTCACCCCTACTTCTTTCGACCGCTTGTCGCTCCGCGCCGTGGCCAGGTTCATAAAGTTGATGCACGCTATCAGCAGAATGATCCAGGCGATCACAATGAACATCCGGACATAATCGATCCGCCCGCCCGCCTGCTTCCCATCTTCAAAATGATCTCGTAGATGCCAGTCGTTGGCGCTGAACAGGAACGCCTTTGCTGTCGCCCCCTCCGCCTTGGTCTGGATAAAGCCATATAGTTTCTTGTTGACGGCAGCCGCATCCGCCTGGGGTGACAGCAGGAGAAACGTGTTGGTGCTATTGGATCCCCATCTGTCCAGATTGCCCCCCTGATTATTAGCATTGTAAAAAGTCTGGAAGGGGATCACCCAGTCCACCTGGAACGTAGAGTTAAACGGAATGTCACGGATGACGCCTGAAACGCGGTACTCCGACTTGTTGTCCAGCTTCAAGGTCTTACCCACCGCCTTCTCTTCCCCAAAAAATTGCCGCGCCACCTTCTCCGTGATCACGATGTTCGTGAGATCACTAAACGCATCCCGTGCATTCCCTTCCACGAAAGGCAAATCGAATAGCTCGAAGAAAGACGAATCCGCATACGCGCCCTTTTCATAAAGCGCTTTATCCCCAAGGCTGAACAGCACCTGTCGAGACTGCATCCGGCAGGCTGCGGCTATCCCCGGGATCTCCTTGGTGACAGCAGGCGCGAACAGCACCGGCGTCGACCCAAAGGTCCTCACCTTCCCTTCGTAGGTCTGGTTCTCCTGCACATAATAAAGCTGGTTCTTTTTGGGTATCCACTGATCATAGCTCAGCTCATCCTCGACCCATAAAAAGATCAGCCCCGCACAGGCTATACCTATTGCGAGGCCGAATATATTCAGGAAGCTGTAGCTCCTGTTCTTCCAGAGATTCCGGAACGTTATTTTCAAAAAGTTGACTAGCATGCCCATCCCGCTTCAATCGGGATGCCATTTTCTAAGTCGTTGAGATCCAGTAGGCCGCGATGGGCCAGTCTTGCAGACTGTCCGCTTTCGATACGTCCCCTGTTCGCTTCCGCAGGACCCTATGGGAAGATGCCCAGCTCGGCATACGAAGTACCCACTTTGTTGATGGCTACCACATAAGCCGCCGTCCGCATATCCGGAATGCTGGGATTGGCCTTCCACGCATCCATGATCTCCCGTGTAGCCGCGATCATCGTCTCCTCTAGCCCGCTGTATACGAGATCCACTTCATCGGCGCCATGCATGATGAACTCCTTCTCCTTTTGCGAGACCTTCTGGCCTGTCAAACCTTCTATCTGGCTCAGGATATGCGTATTCATATTCTCCGTGAACCGCTTCTCCATCCGGCCATAACGGACATGACTCAAATTCTTCAGCCATTCGAAATAGGATACGGTGACACCGCCTGCATTGAGGTACATGTCTGGTACGACCAGTACCCCTTTCTTCGCAAATACTTCGTCGGCTTCTGGCGTCAGCGGCCCATTGGCGGCTTCCCCGATGATCTTGGCCTTCACCCTCGGCGCATTCTGCCCGTTGATCACATTCTCCAGCGCAGCAGGGATCAGGATATCGCAGGCCAGCTCCAGGGCCGCTCCCGAATCCGTAAGATTCGTGGCGCCTGGGAAGTTCAGGATGCTGCCCGTCTTCTTCCTGTGTTGAAAAACCTCCTCTTCATTCAGCCCTTCAGGATTTGTTATAGCTCCTTCAAATTCCGCCAGCGCAATGACCTTCGCCCCGCCCTGCCGGAAAAACTTCGCCGCATGATAGCCTACATTGCCGAGACCCTGTACTACTACCGTCTTGCCCTCCACGCCCGGCTTCAGCTTCAGCTTCGCCATCATTTCCTCCATATGGCAGACCTCGCGGATACCATAGAATACACCCAGACCCGTAGCCTCGCGGCGGCCACGGACGCCTCCCTGACTCACCGGCTTGCCGGTAACGCAGGCCAGGGCATCGATCTCTCCCGGCCGCATGCTCATATAGGTATCGAGGATCCAGGCCATCTCCCGCTCACCCGTCCCATAATCGGGCGCAGGGACATCAGTGCCCGGACCGATGAAATTCTTTTTTATCAGCTCGCTCGTGTACCGCCGCGTGATCTTCTCCAGCTCATACGGCGTATACTTCTTAGGGTCGATGCTGATGCCGCCCTTGGCGCCGCCAAAGGGGACATTGACGATCGCACACTTGAAGGTCATCAGCGCCGCCAGCGCCATCACCTCATCCAGGTTCACCGATAACGCAAAGCGGATACCGCCCTTGCAAGGGGTCTTGTGCTGCGAATGCTGTACCCGGTATGCCTTGATGACTTCTATCTTATCCCCGATCTTCACGGGGAAGAACATGCGATAAACCGCATTGCATTGTTTTATCTGCTCCAGGATGCCGGGGTCCCAGGTCGTAAAAGCTGCTGCTTTGTCAAAGCTTTTCTCTACGGCTTCAAAAAATTTGTATTCCATTGGCTTGCATTGTTAACTTATTTCCTTCTCGATTTTGCCGATCTTCCTGTCCAGCCGCGCCACATACAGGATCAACCCGGATAGGATGATCACTAATACGGCGATCACGACATATATCTTACCGTCTGCCCGCAACCTATCGGCCATCTCTACCTTTTTCGCGGGAATGCTGTCCTGCGCCAGTGCAGGCAAAGCCAGCAGCCAACACGAGACAAGAACTACAAAGACGTAAATTTTCTTATGCATTACTGAGTATTCTTTTTTCAACTACCAATTGCAGGCGGATCCGCAGGGTCGTGATCCAGACTCCCAGCAGACACCAGCCTGGCACCGCCCCGGGCCAGAAAACGGCTTCCATCCGCGGATCAAGGTCCTTGAACGCCGGATTGCCCCCCAGTCCGCCGGGATGCAGGCTCTCCACCATTCGCGGAATGATCCAGATCGTAGGGAATAACATCGCGAAGGCAAAAATATTGTATACGGCCCCTATCCGCGCCCTTTTATCCATATCCGTCATGGAATTGCGCAGCACCAGATAAGCCAGATAGATCAGCAGCGCGATGATAGCCCCCAGCTGCTTCGGATCATTGCTCCAGAACGCACCCCAGGCAAATCCCGCCCACATAGAACCCGTCAACACCCCCAGACAGCCGAAAACAATGCCCGCCTTCGCATATTCTAACGCATAAATATCGAAGACAGGATTGGGCTTCCGTAAATATTTTATGGAATAGATCACGGACACGATGAAGAAGATCATCATCGAGAACCACATGGCGACATGAAAATACAGATTCCGGATAGTCTCGTTCAGAATGGGCTTGGCAGGCACAGGCCCCAGGAATCCTGCTATAAAAGTGTAGAGTAAGGCCGCTACGCATACTATTTTCCACCATTTCTGTCGAAGCATATAAACTTTCTTATGTGTATGATACACTCTTTCGAACTGCAAATGTAGACAAGATCAGTCCTTCCACAAAAATGGAAAAAGAATGATCGTCAGCACGATGATCATCGCATCCAGCGCCGCCAGCACCAGGACCATGCCCACAAGCCCCCCCTGTACCACCGTTTCGAACGCGATGGTCGAGATCTTATTCAGCAGCAACAGCTGCGGGATCACCAACGGAAACCCTAAGATGGCCATCAAAGCGGCGCTTTGTTGCGCACGCGCGGCAATGGCTGCCAAAAACGTGAATACAAGGCTCAGGCTGATCCCGCCCAGCACGCTTATCCCAACAAATGCCAGCGCCTTCGTCGTCGGATCACCCAGCATCAGCAGGAACAGCGCCAGGCTCAGCAGACTCATCGCGAACATCAGCAGGGCATTGAAGAGTAGCTTGCTAAGGATGAAATCCCTCGCTCCCGCTATCGTATAAAAGTAGAGCAGCCGCTCCCTCCCTTCCTGCAAAAAGCTCTTGGCGACCGCATTCACACAAATAAACAGCTGCATCATCCAGAACAGCCCCTTCCATACCGGCCCATCCGGCTCACCCATCGCAAGGTAAAGCACGAAGATGGTGGAAGCCACATACAGCAATACCCCATAAAAAGTATACTGCTGCCGCACCTCCAGCAAGAGGTCTTTCTTGAATAACGTGAGAATAGGTGAGATTGGCCTTAAATTTTGCCGCAAGGTAGAATTTTAAAGGCGAAAGCCGGCTAATACGTAGAAATTACCCACCGGCGCGCTGATGCCCGCCAAATTGACCAGGCCCGCCGTCCGTTCGTACCTGGCTTCCAGACTCCATCGCTTCCAAATGGCCCCGAGTGCCAGAAACCCTCCTGGCCTATACGTCTGAATATAGCTCTTGTCACCGAACAAAGGCTGGTGAATGGTCTGAGCAGTGCTGGCATCAAAAACGGATTGAGAGCTGGAATTATTGATTATCAGTGAATTGGAAAAGCCTACTCCAATAAATGGCCGCCAGTCGCCTGCCGGAAACAGATACCTTAGCTGTACGTCGATCCTGACCTCATCATAATCCAGCTTGCCGCTATAAGTCTCATAATAGTCCTTCTGGAATTTGCTGCTGTTTACGGAGAACCGATCGTAAAGGGCATCGGCCAGCAACGCCCACCGCTTACGGCCCTTCGTCGGCTGGAAGAGCACCCCGACGCCACCCACCGGTCCATTGTAAGCAGGCCAGCCGGCATGGGCGGCATCCGTATTTCCACCCGGCCTTACCGAAGAATGCAGGTAACCGGCCATCAGCATAAAGCTCACCGGGCTGTGCTTCCGCCCCCCCACCTCCATTCCGCAATGATTGTACGTATCGATCAACTTCTTGAGCGCATTCTCTTCATAAGCTACCGGTACCGGCCGTTCGGCGACCAGCGAACAGCTGGATACGAGATCCGCCAATTGATACTTATATGCCTCATCCGCTATCACATCCGTCTTAGCGCCCTTTCTAACCACCCGGTCCCTGATCTGCAGCTGCTCCGGCGCCTTCCCTTCCCGTTGAACAAAGAAATAGGTCACGTCCAGCTGATCCCTGTAGTAGTAAAGGCTCAGCCTCCCACTGGTCACCAGCCGCAGGAAGATGGTGGTGTCATACGGCTCGCCATGCCAGTCGATGGCAGCGGCCACCGCAGGGTCCTGTGAATAAGGGGCAACGCGAACTCCATAGCTCCGATAGACCTCCCCATTCACCGAAAAGGCTTCCAGCTCCCTCGGCGTATAAGCGTCCTGCCTGCCCGTATGGCTATCCTGGAAATCGATCCGCAATGGAGTTGCGACCCAGTCCCTGTAGTCTATCCGACCCCTGACCGTATCCTTGCCGGTACGGACAATATAGCCTTCCACATAGTTTTTCTGCGCGCACAAGGGCAACCACAGTATCCCGCAACAAAAAAGAAAAAGAAGATGGGCTGGCTTCATGGAACAAATCTAATGGACTATAGCCGTGAATATCCAAAGAATCGTTAAAATTTTAATCCCGGCCATCAAGGTAAAGTGTAGTAACAATGCCGGCAACGCGGCTCATACTCTTCTTTTTCGCCTAGCAATATTTGTCCTTGCGACGATTTCTTACGGTAGGAATAGCTAGCAATATTTCCACATTTAACACAAATGGCATGCAACTTGGTTATATATTCTGCTTTGGCTAGAAGATAAGGCATTTGACCGAAAGGCTTTCCCGAATAGTCCATATCCAAGCCCGCGACGATCACCCGGACCCCGCGAACAGCAAGCTGGTCGCAGACTTCCGGCAATTGATCGTCGAAGAACTGGGCCTCGTCTATACCGATGACGTCGACTTCGGAGGTGAGCAAGAGTATGGTTTGTGAATTGTCGATGGGCGTTGACTGGATGGCATTTTCATCATGCGATACAATATTGCGCTCATGATAGCGGGTATCCATGGCAGGCTTAAAGATCTCAACCTTAAGATTGGCGATTTTAGCACGTTTTAGCCTTCTGATCAATTCCTCCGTCTTTCCGGAGAACATCGATCCGCAAATGACCTCGATCCAACCACGCTTTTCACCTCTGATATGGGGTTCAATGAACATAGATAGGTATAAATTAGGTTCGGAATTTGTTATAACTTTATAGGATACTACTTATCTAACGCTTTAAGTGCTCTTCAACTAGTACCATGGAAAGACTAAAAGAACTGATATCTCAATTGAAAGAGCAGTTTGAGCACAAGGCTGAGCCTTCTCAAATGCTCGAAACTACCAGGCTCCTGGAGGCTGAGCTCAAGCTTTTGGCTGCCCAGCCCGCTCCCGCAAGAGTAGTGCCGACAAAAATAGCGGTTATGATGCCTTCCGCCACCAAAATTAGTTCCGGCCAGGCCACGGCCAATATTCCACAACCTTCCGTCCAGGTGGTGCCCGAACCGCGTAAAGAGCCTGTTACCCAACGCAATGGAGCTACAGCAATCCCGCTCAACGGAAAGGAAGTTACCCCCACGCCTGCGACTGCTACGGTCCCAATCATCCCCGTGGCCGCCCCTGCTACCGCCACCCTGGAAGCCCGGCCGCCCCAGGAAAGAGGATCCCAGGAAAGAGGACAATGGCCCTTTGACCCCCTGGCGGAAAAACCCATCGATCGGTTTACCCTCTCCCAGAAATCCCGCGAGGTCAACGATGTCATTGGCACCAATGGCAGCTCTTCCCTCAACGATAAGCTAAAAACAGACGTCGCCGACCTCAAATCGGCCCTCAACGACACTCCTGTCCGCGATCTCAAGAAGGCCATCGGGGTAAATGATAGGTATGTGTTTATCAACCAATTGTTTAGGGGTGACGAAGTCATGTACGAAAGAAGTCTCAAGACCATTAATGGATTTAGGATACTGCCTGAAGCCGAATACTGGATGGAAAGGGAATTGAAGGTCAAATTGGGCTGGGACGAGAACCGCGACGCCACCCGCCACTTCTATCAGCTGGTTAAAAGACGATTTTCCTGACCAAACCGGACGGAGTCCGGTTCAAATCATTAGCCGCCGTTCCGAGCGACTAGCCGATTTGAAGTAATATAACGCACTATCCTCTCCGTCGCCCCCTTCTTTGAATGAACATACGCACGCGACGCTTCTCCCGTCTCCTGGCATTCCGCCGGATTCCCTAACAGCCGATCGAAGACCTTCTCAGCCTCCAGGGCACTGTCGATGATCACCCCCCCGCCACATTCCGTCAGTTCTACCGCCTCGATATATTTCTCTATCACAGGCCCAAAAACTACCGGCTTGCCATATACCGCCGCTTCCAGCACGTTGTGCACCCCATCGTCCCCAAATCCACCCCCCACATACGTTATCGTCGCATATCGGTACAACCGCGACAGCATCCCTATATTGTCCATGATCAGCACATTTGGCTCGGGCCAGCTCCCCTTGCTCACTACAGGGGACTGCCCTCCCTCAACCCAAACGGAATACCGGATGGAATGCCGGAACAGCCGTTCCACTTCCCGCATCCGATCCTCGCCCATCTCATGCGGGGCTATGATGAACCGCAGTTCAGGATGGGTATTGGCATAATGATCTAGCTCCTCTTCATCCTCCTCCCATGTACTTCCCGCCACGATCACCGGCCGGCTGCCGCAAAAAGCAGCGATCAGGGGCAGCGGCTCTCCGCCTTCGGCAATGGCGATCACCCGATCGAAACGCGTGTCACCGCTCACCGTCACGTGGTCCCCCAGCCGGAGCTTCCCCAGCAATACCCGGGAAGCCTCCGTCTGCACGAATAAATGCGTAAAACATTCCAGCATATACCGGTGCAGCCGGCCATACCACCTGAAAAAAGGCTGATCCGGCCGGAAAACGCCTGAGATCAGCAGCGTCGGGATATTCCGCTTTTTCAGCTCTACCAGGAAATAATACCAATAGTCGTATTTCACCCATAGCACCAGCGTAGGCTTCACCAGGTCGATAAACGCCCGGGCATTCCCCGGACTATCCAGCGGCAGATAAAAGATATGGTCGGCGCCCTCGTAACCTTTTTTGGTGGTATAGCCGCTGGGAGAAAAAAAGCTCAGCACGATGCGGCAGTTGGGAGACTCCCGCCGCAATCCCTCGATCACCGGCCGGCCCTGCTCGAACTCGCCCAGCGACGCACAATGCATCCAGATGACTGGGTATTTTCCCCCGTCGGACCCTTTCCTGGGCGCCCGTCCGACTTCCATCTCTGCCTTTATCTTCTCCAAAAGCCCCTTCCTTCCCTCCAGCCATAGCTTCGCTTTGCGGTTCCAGGGTGAAATCAGTCGGACGCCTGCCTTATACAACAATAAAAAAACATGATAGAAAATAATGCTCATTGTTATCTCTTATTTCGATCCCGTCGCCCGGCCGCAAGCCGGACGCACTACCCAACTACCCTCGGCTGGCATTGGATAAACCACATTTTTGCAGTAGGTTTGTGCCCGTTTAAACCGAGTTTAAAACAGGATATGATTATGCGGCCCATCCAAATGGTAGATCTCAAACGGCAATATACAAAAATTAAAAGTGAAGTTGACTCGGCCATCCAGGAGGTCATCGACAACGCAGCCTTCATAAACGGCAAAGCCGTCACCGATTTCGCGGCCGCCCTCTCGGCCTATACCGGCTCGAGGCACGTAATACCCTGCGCCAATGGCACAGACGCCTTGCAGATAGCCATGATGGCCCTCGATCTTCAGCCCGGCGACGAAGTGATCACCCCGTCCTTTACCTATGTCGCCACCACCGAAGTGGTCGCCCTCCTCAAGCTGAAACCCGTATTCGTAGAGGTCGACCCCAGGACGTTCTGTCTCGATCCCATAGCCCTCGAAAAAGCTATTACCCCCAGGACCAGGGCCATCGTCCCCGTACATCTCTATGGCCAGTCGGCTCCCATGCAGGAGATCCTGGCTATCGCCGCCCGCCATAAGCTGCATGTCATTGAGGACAACGCCCAGGCCATAGGGAGCAGCTACCGCTTCCCGGACGGGATGACGCAAAAGACCGGCGCAATCGGCACTATCGGCACCACCTCCTTCTTCCCCTCCAAAAATTTGGGCTGTTACGGCGACGGAGGAGCAATATTTACAGACGATGATGCGTTAGCCAGCCGGTTGAAAATGATTGCTAACCATGGGCAGAGCCGGCGCTACTACCACGACCTGGTAGGCTGCAACAGTCGCCTCGATTCCATCCAGGCAGCCGTTTTGAACGTAAAGCTCAAAAAGCTTGACGAATACATCGCAGCCAGACGTGCCGCCGCCGACTTTTATGACAACGCATTCAAAGCTCACCCGAAGATAACGACGCCTTACAGGGCGCCCTACAGCCACCACGTATTTCATCAATATACGCTCATCCTCGAAGGCGTCGATCGCGACGGGCTGAACGAATTCCTGGCCGGGAAGAATATCCCTTCGATGATCTACTATCCTGTACCCGCTCACCGTCAACAGATGTTCGCAGCTTCCGGCGGCGGGAATTACCACCTCGAAACCACTGACTGGCTAACGGAAAGGGTCATCTCCCTTCCCATGCACACGGAACTGGATGAAGAACAACTACAAACGATCAGCGCTGCCGTTCTCGAATACATAAACAAAAATTGATTCTAACCTAAAAAGATCTTTATGAAAATTGCTGTGATCGGCACCGGCTATGTTGGATTAGTTACAGGCACTTGTTTCGCGGAAACAGGGAATGACGTCATCTGCGTGGATATCGATAAAGAGAAAGTTAATAAGCTCACCAACGGCCAGATCACGATCTATGAACCGGGCCTGGAAAAGCTCTTCCTCCGTAACCTGAAGGAAGAACGGCTTCGCTTTACCACCGTGCTCGAAGACGGCATCCGGGACGCCCAGATCATCTTCCTCGCCCTCCCGACCCCTCCCGGCGAAGACGGTTCGGCCGACCTGAAATACATCTTAGGCGTATCCGACCACCTCGGCAAGATCCTCAAGGACTACAAGGTCATCATCGATAAAAGCACCGTACCCGTCGGCACCGCCGAAAAAGTACATGCCGCCATCGCCAAAAACTATAAAGGCGAGTTCGATGTCGTCTCCAACCCGGAATTCCTCCGCGAAGGCGTAGCCGTCGACGACTTCATGAAACCCGACCGCGTCGTCATCGGCACCTCTTCCGACCGTGCCCGCAAGGTCATGAACGACCTCTACAGCCCTTTCGTCCGCCAGGGAAATCCCATCATCTTCATGGACGAACGCTCCGCCGAGCTCACCAAATATGCCGCTAACTCCTTTTTGGCCACCAAGATAACCTTCATGAACGAAGTGGCCCTTCTCTGCGAACGCCTGGGCGCCGACGTGGATATGGTGAGACGCGGCATCGGCAGCGACGAACGCATCGGCAAACGCTTTCTCTTTCCTGGCATCGGCTACGGCGGCAGCTGTTTCCCCAAAGATGTCCAGGCCCTCGTGAAGTCTTCCCAGGAAGTTAACTACGACTTCCGCATCCTCGAAGCCGTCATGGACGTCAACGAAAAACAGAAGCTCCACCTGATGCCCAAGATCAAAAAATACTTCAAGGATAACCTCAAAGGCAAGCACTTCGCTCTTTGGGGACTCGCCTTCAAGCCCAATACGGACGATATCCGCGAGGCCCCGGCCCTCTACATGATAGACGCCCTTGTAGAAGAGGGCGCCACCCTCAGCGTATTCGACCCCGAAGCCATGAACAACGTCAAAAACCTCATCGGCGACAAGGTCACCTACGCAGAAAGCCAGTACGACGCCCTCGAAGGCGCCGACGCCCTCATCATCGCTACGGAATGGAATGAATTCCGGACCCCCAACTTCCTGAAGATCGTGACCTCGCTTAAGAACAAGGTCATCTTCGACGGTCGCAACCTTTTTGACATCGCAGCTATCCGGGAGCTGGGCTTCTATTACGAAAGCGTCGGCCGCGCCCCCTCTGGCCCTGTCAAATAAACTAACCTACAACACCTAATATCATGAGCAAACAGCGTGTATTGATCACCGGCGCAGCAGGGTTCCTCGGATCCCACCTCTGCGACCGCTTTATCAAAGAAGGCTACCACGTCATCGGAATGGATAACCTCATCACCGGCGACCTTCGGAATATCGAACACCTCTTCAAGCTCGAACACTTCGAGTTCTATCATCACGACGTGAGTAAATTCATTCACGTTCCAGGTGAGCTCAAGTATGTCCTCCACTTTGCCTCCCCTGCCAGCCCTATCGACTACCTCAAGATACCGATCCAGACCCTGAAAGTAGGCTCCCTGGGCACCCACAACTGCCTCGGCCTGGCGAAAACCAAAAAGGCCCGCATGCTCATCGCCTCCACCTCGGAGATCTATGGCGACCCCCTCGTCCACCCGCAAGAAGAGGAATATTGGGGCAACGTCAACCCCATCGGGCCCCGCGGCGTCTATGACGAAGCTAAACGCTTCCAGGAAGCCATGACCATGGCCTACCATAACTTTCACGGACTGGAAACCCGCATCGTCCGCATCTTCAATACCTACGGCCCCCGGATGCGCCTCAACGATGGTCGTGCCCTGCCGGCTTTCATCGGTCAGGCCCTTCGCGGCGAAGACCTCACCGTCTTCGGCGACGGTAGCCAGACCCGCTCCTTCTGCTATGTCGATGACCTCGTGGAAGGTATCTACCGCCTCCTCCTTAGCGACTACCACCTCCCCGTGAACATCGGCAACCCCAGCGAGATCACCCTCAAGCAGTTTGCCGAAGAGGTGATCGCCCTCACCGGCACCAAACAAAAGATCGTCTATAAGCCCCTGCCCGTCGACGACCCCAAACAACGACGCCCCGACATCACCCGCGCCAGGGAAATACTCGGCTGGGAACCCAGCGTCGCCCGCAAAGACGGACTCAAAAAGACCTATGAATACTTCCAGTCCCTGCCGCCGGAAGAATGGGCCCGCCAGCCAAAAGAATTTGTCAGCAGAACTTAACTAAACGCCCTATACTATGAGCGAAGCGAAGATTTATGAGGACCTCGTCGAAAAGAAAGCCAGGCTGGCCGTCATCGGGCTGGGATACGTAGGCCTGCCCATCGCCCTCGAATTCGCCCGCAAGATCTCCGTCATCGGCTTTGATATCAATGCCAAACGCATAGAGCTGATGCGTAAGGGCATCGACCCCAGCAAAGAGGTCGATGCCGCCGAATTCAAAGATCGCGACATCGTCTTCACCGATGACCTTCAGGTGCTCAAAGAAGCCCGCTTCTTCATCGTCGCCGTGCCTACCCCCGTCGACAAATACAATGTCCCCGACCTCAAGCCCCTGATAGGCGCTTCCACCACCGTAGGGAAGGTCCTCAAAAAAGGCGACTACGTCGTTTACGAATCCACCACCTACCCCGGCTGTACTGAAGAAGACTGCCTCCCGCTGCTGGAAAAACATGCCGGACTCAGCCTGCAGGCGGGCGACTTCAGCCTCGGCTATTCACCCGAACGCATCAACCCCGGCGATAAGAAACATACCCTGCGCACCGTCATCAAGGTGGTGTCCGGAAACACCCCACTCTCCCTCGACGAGATCGCAAAAACCTATTCGCTGGTCGTAGACGCCGGCACCCACCGCGCCCCGTCCATCAAAGTCGCCGAAGCCAGCAAGATCATCGAGAATACCCAGCGCGATCTCAATATCGCCCTCATGAACGAATTATCGCTTATCTTCGACCGCATGGGGATCAATACCTACGATGTGATCGAAGCCGCAGGCACCAAATGGAACTTCCTGAAATTCCAGCCCGGTCTCGTAGGCGGCCACTGCATCGGCATAGACCCCTACTACCTGACCTATAAGGCGGCTGCGCTGGGCTACGAATCCAGGGTCATAGCCTCCTCCCGCTATATCAACGACGACATGGCCCGCTACGTCGCCCGTAAGATCATCACCCACGTCCTGCGCATTTCCAACGAGCCCAAAGTCCTGGTAAAAGGCGTCACCTTCAAGGAAAATGTCAGCGACATCCGCAACTCCCGTATCGTCGACACCGTAAAAGAGCTGCTGGCCTTCAACATCACCGTAGACGTCGAAGACCCTTATGCTACGGAAGAAGAGGTCCACGAAGAATATGGCCTCCACCTCGCCAAGAAGCTGTCCAGCGACTATGACGCCGTCATCATCACCGTACCGCACGAACAATATAAAGACCTTGACGACGCCTTCTTTTCTTCCATTACCAGGGAAGGCGCGCTGATCGCCGACCTTAAAGGAACCTATAAGAATAAGATCGTTAATAGAAAATACTGGAGCTTGTAATGCCTGAATACAGCAAAACTATCCTGATCACCGGCGGCGCCGGTTTCATCGGATCACACGTGGTCCGGCTTTTTGTCACGAAGTATCCGCAATACCATATCGTCAACCTGGACGCGCTTACCTACGCCGGCAACCTGGCCAACCTCAAAGACATCGAAGCATCGCCAAACTATTCCTTCGAAAGAGGCGATATTACGGACGAAGCCCGGATGACAGCCCTCTTCGCCCAATACACATTTGACGGCGTCATCCACCTGGCGGCAGAAAGCCATGTCGACCGATCGATCATGGACCCCCTGGCCTTTGTCCGCACCAACGTGCTCGGCACCGCCAACCTGCTGCAGACAGCCAGCACCGCCTGGAAAAACAACTTGCAGGAAAAGCTCTTCTATCATGTCTCTACGGACGAGGTCTACGGATCGCTGGGCGACACCGGCTTCTTTACCGAGGAGACCCCCTATGATCCGCGATCCCCTTATTCTGCCTCCAAAGCCTCCTCGGACCACTTCGTCATGGCCTGGTATCATACCTATGGCCTTCCCGTCATACTCTCCAACTGCTCCAACAACTACGGCAGCAACCATTTCCCGGAGAAGCTCATCCCCCTGATGATCAACAATATCATCAACAGCAAGCCCCTTCCGGTATATGGAAAAGGAGCAAATGTCCGCGACTGGCTCTATGTCGAAGACCACGCCCGGGCCATCGACACCATCTTCCACAAGGGAAAGACCGGCGAAAAATACAATATCGGCGGATTCAACGAATGGAAGAACATCGACATCGTCTACCTGCTCTGCGGCATGATGGACAAGAAACTGGGTCGCCCCGCCGGGACCTCGGCCGAACTCATTACCTTTGTGAAGGATAGGGCCGGTCATGACCTCCGCTACGCCATCGACGCCACCAGGCTCAACAAAGAACTGGGCTGGACGCCCTCCCTCCAATTCGAGGAAGGCCTGGAGAAGACGGTGGACTGGTACCTGTCCCACCAGGACTGGGTTCGGGAAGTGACCTCCGGCGACTATCAAAATTATTATAAAGAACAATATAGCAAAAGATAAGGCATGCCTTTCAAGACGACCGATATACCTGGATTGCTGATCTTCGAACCTGCGGTTTATAAAGATGAACGCGGCTACTTTTTCGAATCGTATAACGAAGAGACCTTCCGCCGTCAGAACATCGATATTCGCTTCGTTCAGGACAACCAGTCCTTTTCCTGCTATGGCGTTATCCGCGGCCTCCACTACCAGCTAGAACCCTATGCACAGGCTAAGCTCATCCGGGTCATCCAGGGCAAGATACTCGACGTCGCCGTCGACATCCGCCAGGGCTCGCCTACCTATGGAAAATTCATGCACATAGAGCTTTCTTCCGACAATAAATTGCAATTTCTCATCCCACCCGGATTCGCCCATGGATTTTCCGTCCTTAGCGAGACGGCGGAAGTGGTGTATAAATGCAATGCTTTCTACAACAAGGAGAACGAGGCCGGCATCCGCTTTGACGACCCCGATCTTCACATTGACTGGCAGCTGCCGGCGGATAAAGCCATCGTCTCCTCCAAAGACCTTGAGCTTCCCCTGCTGGCTGACTGCAGGAACACGTTTAAATTCAAAGGCTAGTGCAAAAGATCATCGTCACCGGCGCCGGCGGCCAGCTCGGCCGCGAGCTGCAAGACCTCGCCCCCCGCTTCCCGGCATTCCAATTCGTGTTTACAGATCGCGATAGCCTGCCGGTAGAGGATTCACAACAGGTGAACGCGCTCTTCGCCGCACACCAACCCCTGTGGTGCATCAACTGCGCCGCCTATACCGCCGTCGACAAGGCAGAATCAGATAAAGAAGCCGCCTTCCGCATCAACGGCGACGCACCAGGCTATCTTGCCGCCGCCTGCCGCGACACCGGCGCCCGGCTCATCCATATCTCTACCGATTACGTCTTCCCCGGCGACTCGGCCACCCCGCTAAAAGAGACCGACCCTACCGGCCCCATCAATACCTACGGCTCCTCCAAGCTGGTCGGAGAGCTCCAGGCCCTGGAGCAACATCCCACGGGGACCATCGTGATCCGAACTTCCTGGGTATACTCCCAATACGGCAACAACTTTGTAAGAACGATGCTCCGCCTGATGAAGGAAAGACCCTCCATCAACGTCGTCGACGACCAGATAGGCTCTCCC
>JAMFRX010000238.1 GCA_026224995.1 Puia dinghuensis | reverse complement strand
TTTGCAGCCGGTGTTGTCAGACCTGAAATTCCGGGTCTCCTATGGAGTGATCGGCAACCAGGACCTGGGCTCCCAAAGCCTGTTCCTGCCGGTCCTGAATGGCTCGACGCCGAACTGGCTGAGTGGAGGCTTGCCTGTCCAGACGGTTACCCAGCCTACGGCCGTCGCCAGCTCGCTTAAATGGGAGCGGGTTTCGACACTGGACTTCGGGACCGACGTGCGGCTCTTCCACAACCATATCGGGTTAACAGGCGACTGGTTTGAACGCAATACGATGGGTATGGTTCAGCCTACTTCCGTGCCATCCAGCTTTGGAGTAACCGGGCCATATATCAATGCCGGTAATTTCCGGACCCGGGGTTATGAGATCGCAATAGACGCTAATTATACGCTCACTAAGGACCTGCAGGTCTATGGGAGTTTATCCTTAGCGGATCGCAAGACCGTATTCACCAAGTGGAATAATCCCAATGAGTCGATCTCCAACGCCGCCGGCATCAACTATAAGGGCAAGACCTATGGAGAGATCTGGGGATTTAAGACCGACCGGTTCTTTACTTCGGCCAGCGATGCCGCCAGTTCGCCCACTCAGCTTGCCCTGCAAAGCGGCAATTTCAAGTATGGCGCAGGAGACATCAAATTCAAGGACCTGAACCATGACGGCAAGATCGACGCGGGCAACATGACGCTGAGCAATCACGGCGATCTGCGGGTGATCGGCAATACCCAGCCGCGATACCAGTACAATGCCCGGATCGGAGCAAGCTGGAAAGGGTTCGATATCGACGCGTTCATACAGGGCGTGGGGGAACGTCGATGGTGGGGAGGGGGGAATATCGTGATCCCGTTATACCAGGGGGATGATATCCTCTATGCCAATCAACTGAACTACTGGACGCCAAACAACCCGAATGCCAGGTTCGCCAGGCCGTATGCGGGTAACAGCAACGGTGCCATCGCCGGATTGTCCCAGGGCAGCGGCAGCTATTATCCACAGTCCAAATACTTGTTGAACATGGCTTATGTACGGCTGAAGAACCTCACCGCAGGATATACTCTTCCTTCCAGGTTCCTGAGCCAGAAGGGTATCCACAAACTTCGGGTCTATATCAGCGGTGAGAATCTTTTCACGATCTCGCATGTCGGCGCGCCGATCGATCCTGAAATTACCGACGGCGAACTCAGCTCGATGGGAAGAACCTTCCCTTTTTCGAGGACCTACTCGTTCGGTACCCAGTTGACTTTCTAAACGATCGTTTTATTTAAAAAACAGTTTATTATGAATCGTAAAAATATATGCCGGCTGCTATTGCCTTTCCTGGTCTTTGCATTGCCGGCTTGCACCAAGTACCTCAACAAGACCAACCCGGATACGGAAGTGGATCCTACTTACTGGACGGATGAGAATAGTGTCCGAACCTATGGCTGGCAATTTTATAACATGTTTCCCGGCTTCGGCAACGGAACCACCACCGGCGATTTCTATTTTACGGATTTTACCGACGACCAGCTTGCGCCCGCTTTTACCCAGTATCCCGTTACGACGAATCCGACAAATTCCGCCTGGGATTTCAGCATGGTCCGCGCGGCCAATATCTTGCTCGAAAGGATCGATGGAGTCGATATGGATACCACTGCTAAAAATCACTGGAAAGGCATTGGTCATTTTTTCCGCGCCCTCCAGTACTTCCGGCTGGTGCAGAACTTTGGCGGCGTACCTTTCTATGGCTCGTCCTTCGATGTCGGCGATACCGCGTTGGTGTACAAACCGCGGGATTCGCATCAGCTGGTGATGGACAGCGTGCTGGCCGACATCAATTTTGCCGTCAATAATTTACGGATCGTGGATCTCGCCAATACGGTCAACCGCGATGTAGCCCTGGCGCTGAAGGCGCGTATCTGCCTGTTCGAAGGCACTTACCGGAAATACCATACGGAGCTGTCGATACCGGCTGCCGATCAATACCTGCAAGCGGCCAAAGATGCCGCCAACCAGCTGATGACATCGGGTACCTATTCCCTGGCGGCGGATTACCGGACTTCCTACAGCTCTCTGGACCTGTCGACAGACAAGGAAATGATCCTATTCAAACAATATGCCACCGGTTATCTCTCGCACTCGGTGATCGGTTATACCAACGGCACGTCGGTCATGAGCGGCCCGACCAGGGCGGCTGTCGAAAGTTATGTCTGTACCGACGGACTACCGATCCAGTTGTCTCCTCTCTATAAAGGCGACGCCAGCATCCAGTCATTACGGATGAACAGGGACCGGCGATTGCTGGAAACCATCGATACTTTTCTGACGTATAGCGGATCGCTGGTAGCCGGGCTGAGCTCCAGCACGGGTTATCGTCCTTCCAAATTCCTGCAGCCGGCGGATGTCCAGCAATCGCCCTATAATACGACCGATGCGCCTTTGTTCTGGCTGGCGGAAGTCTATTTGAACTACGCGGAGGCCTGTGCCGAGCTGGACCAGATGGGTAAGTATTCAATGGTGCAGAGTGACCTCGACCAATCGGTGAACAAGCTGCGCCAGCGGGCCGGGATACAGCCATTGGTGCTGAGCGGGCCGCAGGCCGTCGGTTTTGTAGACCCGGCAAAGGATGCAGACGTCACGTCCCTGATCTGGGAGCTGCGCCGGGAAAGAAGGGTAGAGCTGATGATGGATGGTTTCCGCTACCAGGACCTGATGCGCTGGAAGAAAGGCACTAATATGGATAGCCAGTTGAACCCGAACAGCTGGCTGGGTGCCAGGGTGTCCCCTAACGGCTCGATCAACCTGAATCCCCAGGGGTATATCATGCCTTATACAACTGGGACGGAACGGGTTTTCACCGACCCAAAAGACTATTTATCGGCCGTGCCGACCAGCCAGATCCTATTGTACCCGCAGGCCATCCAGGCTTCAATGCAGAACCCGGGCTGGTAAGCGACCGTCACTTTAAAAATTCACTTGTATGAGGAAGATGCAACATATCTTTTTACTATGTGTATATGGCCTGCTGGCTACGGCCGCCTCCGCACAGTCTTATTTCAAATTTGCGCATATATCGGATACGCATATCGGCGGCGCCCTCACGGCGGCAGATGACCTGCGCAGCACCGTGAGGGATATCAACGCGGATACCTCGCTCCGGTTCGTGATCCTCACCGGCGATATCACCGAATTCGGCGCCGACCCCGAATTGCACCTGGCCAAAACCATCCTGGACAGCCTGAACAAACCCTGGTATATCATTCCCGGCAATCATGATGGGAACTGGAGCGAAAGCGGCGCCAACAGTTTCCGGACCGTATTCGGAGCGGAAACAACCACCTTCCAATATGGCGGATACCTGTTCGCCGGAACGGCCTGCGGCCCCAATATGCGGATGGGCCCCGGCCAGGTACCCCGGGAGGATGTAGTATGGCTGGATTCGGTGCTGCACCATTTGCCGAAGCCCGATATGCCAGTGGTCTACCTGAACCATTACCCGCAGGATTCTGCGCAGAATAACTGGTACGAGGTCATGGACATGCTGAAGCAGAAAAATGTTCAGCTCATCCTCTGCGGGCATGGACATGCCAATCGTGCATTCGACTTTGAAGGCGTTCCCGGCATCATGGGGCGGTCGAACCTGCGGGCCAGAGACTCCATCGGCGGGTATAATATTGTCACCTTCCATAACGATACGGTCCTTTATCAGCAGAAGAGGCCGGGGCTGCCGGTAGGGCCGGTATGGACCAGCGCCTTATTATTCAATCATCATTTTTCGTCCGATACGACCCATTACTTCCGGCCCTCTTTTGCCGGGAATGCCTTGTACCCGCAGGTAAAAAAGCTGTGGGTGTACCAGGCGCAAAGCGATATGGGGACGGGTAACGCCCTGCTAAAGAAATGGGTCATCGGGACGGACACGGATGGCTGGATCTTCGCGTTGAACAAAAAGAACGGGAAGAAACAGTGGGCCTATCGGACCAACGGGAAAGTATATTCGACCCCGGCTGTTTGGCAGGACTATGTGGTGGCCGGATCCACAGACCGGTTCATCTATTGTATAAAAGACGGCAGGCTGGTCTGGAAATATGAAACAGAAAAGCCGGTGGTAGCGGCGCCTGTCATCGAGGGCAATACGGTGTATATCGGCGCTTCGGACGGCCATTTCAGGGCGCTGGACATCGTTACAGGAAAACTGCGCTGGGATTTTGACCAGGTGAAGGGTTTCGTGGTCGACCGGCCGCTGATCTATGGCGGAAATCTTTATTTCGGTTGCTGGAACAATGACTTTTATGCGCTCGATAAGCTGACCGGTGCGCTGGTGTGGAAATGGAACAATGGCTCTTCCAACCGGATGTTTTCTCCGGCCGCGTGTTATCCTGTGGCCGCCAATGGCCGGGTATTCATCGTGGCGCCGGATAATGTCATGACGGCCTTCGATGCGCTGTCCGGAAAGGTGTTATGGCGCAAGCGGGCGCCGAAGCTGCGCGTACGGGAATCGATGGGACTTTCCGCCGACAGCGCCCTGGTCTATGTGAAAACGATGGATGGCGCGCTGATCGGTGTTTCTACGACCGCCCCGGACCTGCAGATCGACTGGCAGTCTCCCGTACAGTTGGGATATGAGCTGAGCCCGACCGCGCTGTTGGAAAGCGATGGGGTGCTCTATGTGCCTACGCATTCCGGTACGGTTTGGGCAATAGACAGAAAAGAAGGGAAGTTGCTTTGGCGGTATAAGGCCTCCAATTGTATGGTGAACGGAATCTTGCCGCTGGGGGAACAGGAATTAGTGATCAATACCATGGATGGGAAGCTCACCTGCGTAGGGGCAACAAAATGACACCTAAGTTAATTATACTATCAAATCATTTCATTTATGAAAAATGTGCAAATCTTATTCCGGCTGTTCATTCTTATTTTTCTTTTCTCCTGCAGTAAAAAAGGACCCTCCACGCAACCAACAACGACGACGGTCCAAGTGGAAAGCGCCTGCACTGCACCGATAGCCATCGATACAGCGTCCTTTTCCAGTACGAATAAAATCCCTGACGCCACCATTTCCCCGGCAACAGGAGGTTCGGCCGCACAGAATCAAACCAACAATTATCAGCAGATACAATACTGCCTGTTAAGGTATGGACATGCGGTCCTTGCCGACAATGCTGAATTTGATATTAACAAGGTACTGATCATGAACAATGCGACCCTGACTTCGGCCAGTTCGACCTGGCCCATCTTAAAAATGATGGATTCGACCTCTAATTCTGTGATAAAGGTGTTTAATCATTCGCGCGTGTCTTTTCTGACCATCAACGCCAATAAAATGCTGTTAGGCCAGCCGAATGCGTCGGTCGTGGAATTGGATGCGTTCTCTGCCCAGGTGGATAACAATTGGATCGAAGGAGCAACTGCGCCTTTGTTAAAAACGGACAACGGAAATATTGTCGGCGTATACCTTATGTGCGGTGATAGTAACCTGGTTTTGAACAACAAAATCACAAGTTGCAGCAATGGGTTTATCTCGGCGTCCACGGTGGCTTATACCAACAATGTGGTGAAAGAGAACAATATATATTATAACCGGGGTGACGGCGTGTCATTGCCGGGGTATGCCCAGATCATTAGTAATGTCATCTACCTGAACGGTTGGGATTGCCGCAACGGCACCCCTCCCATTCCGGGAGCCGGAATTTACTCGCAGGATAATTATATAGGCGCGTTGATCCAGGGGAATATCATTCATGATAACAACGGCCATAATATAGATGTCAATAATGTTCAACATTTTTCCATCCTGAATGATTCCGTCTATAACCCCGGGAATATGAGTTTCCCCGCAACCGATTATTCCACCGCGCCTGCCTATGGGGCCGCTTTTTCCATAAGCCTGCTGGATATTAGCAATTCCCATATCGAGGGCAATATTGTCCGGAACGAAGGAAGGCCGACGAACAGTGTAAATTATGGTCATTTCGGTAATGACCCCAATGGGATCATGAGCGCTATCAGTGCTGCCACATTTTCGGATCTTCCTTTCGGCGGCAATACCATTATCGCCTTCAGCCTGGCGGAAAACCGGCCCGCTGTGGTAAAAAACCAGACCAGCCAGGACACGATCCGTAATAATACATTTATAGCCAGTCCCAATGGGATCGGCTATTTCGCCTCACGGAACACAGGTTTTGCAAACGACCTGTCGTGGAGCTTCGGGACCACCAATTATTATACTCTAAATAACCCGACCGGTTCGAATGTAGGGTCGGTCCGGTGCGGAGGGAACTGGTATGCTGCGAATGGAGTGGATAAAAACACGGATGATAGCCAGCATGCCGCACCTATCGGGGACTCGACCGGAAATGATTTCAAGAGTTTTTATTAAGCTAAAAAGCAACTAATCCTGCTATGCGAAGGACATGCCGGAAATCCGCTATTCAATGCTGATACTATCTTATCCTTTTCTTTTTTTGCCAAAAGGAAAGGGTTACTTTTGTTCCCTAAACACGGCCATATGACCAACAGCAAACTATCCCCAACGCAACTTCGCACGTATCATGCTGATGGATTTCTTATCGTTAGAAATTTCTGCAGTGCTGCCGAAACAGCGCTCCTGTACCAGGCCGCCACCGGGAATGAAACAATGAAACAGCATGCGCTCGACCTGAATGACCAAACCGGAAAAAAAACGAAATTGTCGTTATGGTTCACGCCGGGAAATGCCCCCTTCGGCTACCTTACCCGGAGCGAAAAAATGGTTCATTCCGTGGCGGAGTTACTGGATGACGCTACCCCCGTCTGCCATTTTCATTCTAAACTGATGCAGAAAGAGCCGAGAGTGGGAGGGGCCTGGGAATGGCACCAGGATTATGGGTACTGGTATAAAAATCAATTTATGTTCCCCGATCGGATGATCAGCGTGATGGTTGCCCTGACACCCGCCAATAAAGAGAACGGTTGTTTACAGGTGATCAAAGGATCGCATAAACTGGGACGGGTCAATCATGGATTTGCGGGCGAACAGGTGGGCGCCGATATGGTAATGGTGGAAAACGCGCTTAAGACCATGGAACTGGTCTATTGTGAGCTGAATGCGGGAGATGCCTTGTTCTTCCACGCTAACCTTTTACACCGCTCCGAAGCCAATGTATCAGATCATCCGAGATGGTCCATTATCTCCTGTTACAATTCGCAATCCAACCTGGCCTATAATGAAACATCAACGTCATGGAAAACAGCGGTAGCCGTCGTACCCGATGAAGCTATTTTACATTGGGAGACGCAACCCTTGTCCGACGCGGATTTTCTCAAAAAGGAAAATGACCCTGCCCTGAAAGAAACCGGCTGGGAAAAGGGAATAAAAATATAACATATGGGAAACGGAAAAGAAAAGAATACGTTCGACGCCCTTGTCATAGGTTCCGGGATCTCGGGCGGCTGGGCCGCCAAAGAACTGTGTGAGAAAGGGTTAAAGACCTAGGTGCTGGAACGAGGCCGGAATGTGGAGCATTTCAAAGACTACGTCACGGCCAATACCCCCTCCTGGGATCTTCCGCACCGGGGCCAACTACCGAATCGATTCACAAAGGAGAACCCTCAGTTATGCCGGGCAGGAGTGGTGACAGAAGGCAACCGGCATTTTTTTGTTCAGGATAAGGAGCATCCTTATATAGAGGAAAAACCGTTTACCTGGGTAAGAGGATACCAGGTGGGGGGTAAGTCTTTGTTGTGGGCCCGGTGGACACAGCGATGGAGCGACCTGGATTTCGGGGCGAATGCCAAAGAAGGCGCCGGCGTGGATTGGCCTGTCCGGTATAAGGATATTGCGCCCTGGTATGCCTATGTGGAAAAATTCGCCGGCATCAGCGGCAACCGTGACGCCTGTCACAGGTGCCCGACGGAGAATTTCTCCCGCCAATGGAAATGAACTGCCTTGAAAAACATTTCAAGGGCAGCATTGAACAGAATTACCCCGGAAGGAACCTCATCATATCGAGAACCGCCAACGTTACCAGGGCCATTAATGGCCCGAGGCGAGGAGTCCGCCTTCGAGGTTCATTTAACGGCGAGGGCATACGGAGGTGCCCTAAAAAATACAAACGTCTGTTCGGTTGGAATTTGTTTCTTCCCCCTAGCTTTGGTTTTGTTGCACTGCTGCTTCTCAAGACAAACGCCCGGTTTGTTTGTCTTGAGAAGCAGGTGGGACTATTACTTTCGGCTGACCTTATTGCACTTTTCCCGAATGGTATTTTCTTTGGGTCGACCTCAAGGTCATTTTTAGTGTCTTGGTCTGGATGCCGAGCAGTTCTGCAAGGTCGTCCGTAGGCACACGAAAAAGGACTGGAAAGTATTTTTCCACGAATTGAATGCGGCGTTGAACACCTACCTTATAGATCTCTGATCGCTCCTGATGTTTGAAAAAGGAACGCTGACTTAGGATCATTTCGGCCATTGAGAATTGCGGAAAGAAGGTTTTAACTTTTGCCTCCCCTTTAGGGCTAAGATAGAGCACGATGGAGTGTTCGATCGCTTCCACCCGATAACTGCCATCTTCCAGCCGATCTGCCCCGACATTATAAAAGACTGTGCTTGTTCCCTCATAGTAGATGTTGCAGCATGCCCATCGATTGGAATCGCGTCGTTTCAGCAGCAGGCATCCAGCCTCAACGAAGATCCATGATTTTGGAGGGACGCTATCGGGTATAGGTTCACCCGGAGCAAGGGTTAGGGTCTGTATGGTGTCATAGAACCGCTGGGGGATAGCTTTACTGGAATGCTCCAGCTTGTTGAGTAATCGTGTAAGTCTGCGCATGGTATTTTGGTTTAAATGGTAACTAAGGTGGTGAAGGTTGGCCTGTTGGCGCGGTTATCTAGCGACGTTCAATCGGAACAACTTGTGCGTATTGGTATGCCGGAATCTCTATTTTATAAGTAAAGGGGCATTACGCTGTTTCTACTACGTGGGTGACCTGGACGTATCGAACTGGTTCTTTTGGGAAGGAGCGACAGTGGTCGCGATCGATAGTTTTTACGATCAGGTGAAGAGCGAGGAGAGCATACAAGCGGTGGATGACTGTGAATTGTATTATATTTCCTTCGAAGAGCTGGAATATCTGTATACTCATTTTATTGAGTTCAACGTCATTGGCCGCATCCTCACGGTTAAATACCTGAAGGTTTTTCATCAGCATGCCCGAATGATCAGAAAGCTTAGCGCTGCCGAAAGATATAAATTCCTCCTTAACACGCAGCCCGAATTACTGCAACGAATTCCGTTAGGTCCTTTAGCTTCCTGGCTGAATATGACACAGGAGACGCTTAGCCGCGTGCGGGGACGGACCGACTAATTGATCTGTATCAAATTGGGTTCACTTAATGCTGTCGATCTTTATATGGCAACTAATCGATGGCGTAAGCAAACCTAATTCTTATGTGTCCGAGAATATTGACGCCGGTACGGGTGCTGGTCGCGGATCAGCATCGAATATTCAGAGCAGGTATTAAGATACTGTTGGCAGAAAGGAGTTCCTGGCAACAGTTTCAGGTGGATGAGGCCGAAACTACCGAAGAAGCAGTAGCCACGGTGGGTTCCGGAGTTTATCCCGTCGTCTTGATGGATTATAATCTGCCGGGGCGAGGAGGTATAAAGGGTATTGAAATTATCTTGTCCCGCTGGCCGACTACTTGTGTGATTGCTTTGACTGATTCCGATGATGGGGGACAGGCTGACCGGATCGTAAGAGCTGGGGCAAGAGGCTGTATTTTACGAAATGTTGGGGTGGATACCCTGATATCTGCTATCCGGACGGTGATGGGAGGTCGGCTATTCTATAGCAATGAGATTGCCCTGCAGCTAATGGACCGGCGGGATATGATGATACGGTATCCGCTGGAAAGGTTAACTGTAAGGGAAAAGCAGGTGTTCCTAAATATTCTTACTGGGTTGAATGATAAGGATATTGGTGTATGCCTGGGTATTGCAAAGCGTACGGTGGATAAACACCGGCAGCATATCAATCACAAACTGGGCACTAAGACTCCGCTGGAACTGTTACAGGCGGGGTTAAGGATGGGGCTTATCAAGGTGCCGGAGTGAAAAAAAAATAAATATTATTATTCAAGGTAAGAAGACAGACGTCCTTGACTGTATGTGGATCCAAAAATTACATAGCCTTGGACTGCTGAGTTCCAGTTTTTTACTAAGTGATTATCTTCAAACCCTCCGATCTTACTACGGGCACAGGGAGCATTTGATCGAGCAAACGGCCATGTATATTAACAAAATGCAGAAATCCTTACGCTTGATGAATATCCGACTGGATGTAGCCATCCGGGATCTGGCCGGAAAATCCGGCCGGGCAATACTTGATGCCATTTTAGCTGGTCACAGAGACCCCAACTATCTGGCCTCTCTGGCTCATTTTCGAGTCAAAAAAAGCCCGGATGAAATCGCAGCAGCTCTTCATGGAAATTGGCGGGAAGATCTCCTATTCGAACTGCGCTCCTGTCTCGCTTTTTATGACGCTTACAGAAAGGAAATTTTGATCTGCGACCAAAAAATTCAGAGCATCATGCTGGAATTTATTCCTGATGGGGAGGCTCTGACATTGGATAGCAATCCTGCAGAAAAGCCTATTCGTAAACAAGTAAACAGAAATTCACCTTCGTTTAACATCAGACACCTGGCATTCGCCCATTTGAAAATCGATCTTTTCCAAATCCCAGGCGTTAGCCATTCTACGGCGCTTTGTTTGTTGTGCAATATGGGAAACGATATCAAACGTTTTGCTTCAGCCAAAAGATTTGCCAGTTGGCTTCGCCTGGTGCCCAATAACAAATTAAGCGGGGGGCGAATAATCAGCAGCAAAACGCCGAAAGGCAAAAATGCTATAGCATTGGCATTACGCCAGGCCGCGAATAGTAGAGGAAATCAAAAAGAGCATCCTCTAACCCCATTCTTCAAACGGATCGCCTATCGAAAAGGCCGAAACGCCGCCATCACTGCCACAGCCAGAAAGCTGGCGGTCATTATCTGGAATATGGTAACTAAGACTCAGCCATATCGGCAACCCAACTTTGAATTACTGTCGGAGAAACGAAAATATGCCCAAGTTAAAAATATCAAATCGCGACTTTTCAGGCTAAATCTCACAGATGATGAGATGATGGAACTGTTTCAAAAAACCTCATTTCCATCAACTTAGGCTTTGGTTGTACAGAAAAG
>JAMFRX010000237.1 GCA_026224995.1 Puia dinghuensis | reverse complement strand
GCCGCACCTGGAGGAATGGGTGGACGCGGGCAGGAAGCCAGGCGTCTTTTCATTCGAACAGGCTGTGGAGGCGATCTTCGCCGGAGATGCTGCTGGACTGGCTGCATTGTTACAGCAATACCCCGATCTCAAGTGGGAGCGGTCCCGGCGGCGGCATCATGGGACTTTACTGCACTATATCGCGGCCAATGGCGTGGAGTACTACCGGGACGACTACCCAAAGAATGCTTTGGAGCTGTTTCGCATCCTGGCGGAAGCCGGGTTCGACGTCAATGCGATTGCGGAGATGTATGGAGACTTTCCGACTACGCTTGGGCTGGTCGCCACGAGCATTCATCCGGCGAAGGCAGGTGTGCAGCTGGCGCTGATGGAGGCTTTGCTGGCCGCGGGTGCTTTAATCGATCACCCCGGCGCGGCCGGCAACGGCCATTCTGCGCTTGTCGGCTGCCTGGCCAATGGCAGGCCTGAGGCAGCGGACTATCTGTGCCTCCATGGCGCACAGCTCGACCTGGAAGGAGCTGCGGGTGTGGGTCGGCTGGACGTTGTTCTATCGTTTTTTGACGCTGATGGCCGGCTTGGCTCTTCTGCGACACGGGGGCAGCTTCAGCGGGGATTCAACTGGGCCTGTGAATATGGACATGTGGATGTTGCGGCCTATCTGTTGGACAAGGGCGCCGATCTTTTGGAACTGGTGAATGGGATGAATGGGCTGCATTATGCGTTGATGGGCGGGCATCTATCTACTATCCGGCTGCTGGTTGAGCGGGGGGCGCCGCTTGAGGTGCGTAACCAATATGGGGGCACGGCGCTGGGCATGGCTTTATGGGCCGTGCAAAACCGGAATGCTGTGGGTACCTGGCCTGAAGCGGAGGCCGATAATGTGGCGATCATCGACCTGCTGGTGCGTGCAGGGGCGGTGATAGAGCCGGGGGTATTGGAGTGGGTGGAGGGGCAGGAGGGGATGGGTGCTGAGCTACGGGTGAGGATTGGGGAGGTATTGAGGGGGTGAGAGGGACTGGTCGGTCGCCATTGGGCGGCGCCTGGGTCGGCCGGTTGCCAGGGCGGCCGGGGCATCTGGGTTGGCCAGTAGCCCGAGCGTTCGGGGGCGGCCAATTTGGCCGTACGGGGATTTTTTTGTACCTTTTTGTCAAATATTCCTAACGATGTCAATGAATGATCCAAACCAGCCGTTGAGCTCCGTCGAACAGAATCCGCTAGCCTCTTTAGATGTATGGGAAGACGATCTCCTGGAACGTTATCCTGATCCGGAGTCGATCGCCCAAGGCAAAGCCACCGAAGAATATCGCAACTACGAAACACCGGGCCGCGACTCCGTAAAGGAGTTCTACCGGCTGAACCATACGTATCAGACCTATGATTTCGTGCAGGGAAAGAAGGCTGAGTTCCTGGCTTTCAACAAGAAGGAGATGTCTGTATGGGATGCATTCCAGTTCCTGAACCAGCTTGTCGATGACAGCGATCCCGATACCGATCTCGACCAGTTCCAACACCTGCTGCAGACTTCCGAGGCGATACGTGCCGACGGTCATCCCGACTGGATGGTGCTGGCTGGTCTGTTCCATGATATGGGCAAGGTGCTGTGTCTCTTCGGCGAGCCGCAATGGGCTGTCGTTGGTGATACGTTTCCCGTTGGCTGTGCCTGGAGCGATAAGATCGTTTACCCGGAATATTTTGCGAACAACAGCGATGCCGGCGTAGAACGTTATCAGACCAAGTATGGGGTCTATTCGCATGGCTGTGGGCTGCGTAATGTGGATCTTTCGTGGGGGCATGACGAATATGTCTACCACATGCTGAAGGACTATCTGCCGGAACCGGCGCTATATATGCTGCGTTACCACTCCTTTTATTCGCAGCATCGGGAGCAGGCTTATGATCACCTGATGGATGATCATGACAGGGAAATGTTCCAATGGGTAAAGCTCTTCAATCCTTATGACTTGTATTCGAAGAATCCGGTGGCGCCTGACTGGAAGGAACTGAAGCCTTATTATGAAGGGTTGGTGAAGAAGTATTTGCCGGAGAGGATAAAGTTTTAGGCGGCGGGCCATCGTATTTCACTTCGCGGGGGGAAATAGCCTTTTATACAATTGGGATTCCGGATGCAGATCTGGATATGGTTTTTGTCGTGGAAACCGGCGCCTGGGTATAGTTCGGTTTCACAGCCATGAAATCCTATTAGCAGCCCCGCCTTGCGGGATACATCTTAGAAAATTGACGGGTAATAACTGGAACTTAGCGGGAAGTTGCGGAGGACGACTTGTTAGTGCCTTTGGGAACGAGCAAGTGCAGAATGCCCAACTTTTTCAATAGCTTTCTTGTTTCAACTTTGGAATGAGTTACCTTCCTCCGCTGCTCACGTAGAACTCTATCAAACTCTCTGCACTCTTGCTTAGTCATGCTTAGACAAAGTTAAAATACTTTTATTACTACCAAAAAAGAACTTTTATCTTCGGCGAAACAACGTTTCATGAGGAGATTCTTGGTATTGTCTGCGCTATTCGCGACCGCAATGGCGGCCATAGGACAGGAAATTCAGCGGCTGGATTTCGATGAAGGATGGAAGTTTCATCTGGGCCATGGCGCGGACGCACGGCGGGACTTCAATTATGGCATCGGCAATATCCTGGCGAAGACAGGAGATGCGGATAACACCTGTATAAAAGCGGATTTCGACGATAGGGACTGGGCGGGGGTGCAGCTGCCGCATGACTGGGCGGTAGCCTTGCCGTTCGTGCGGGTCGCCAATGAGGATGTCGATGCACATGGGTATCATGCCATCGGCGGCCTCTTCCCGGAGAACAGCGTGGGCTGGTACCGCAAGACGTTCACGGTGAACCGGGGGGACTCGGGCCGGCGGTTTGTGCTGCAGTTTGACGGGATCTTTCGCGACAGCAAGGTTTGGATCAACAATATTTATCTGGGGGGACATTTTAGTGGCTATAGCGGGTCGGCTTATGACATCACCGATTTCCTGCATTACGGTGGGAAGAATACGGTGGTGGTGCGAGCCGATGCGGGACAGTATGAAGGGTGGTTCTATGAAGGAGCGGGCATCTATAGACATACGTGGCTGAATATCTTCGATAACCTGCATCTTGTACGGGAAGGCGGGGTGTTCGTGCATACGGCGGCGGATCAATCCACTGTCACGATAGAAACGAAGGTCGCGAACAACAGTATGCTCGATGCGCATGCTTCTGTAGTGGTATATCTTAACGATAGAGAAGGCAGGCGCGTTGCACAAGGGGAAGAGCAGCCGTTGGCCGTGGGGGCAGGAATGACGGGTGGGCTGAACGTGAAGCTGACGGTGCAGAAGCCTGTGCTATGGTCGCTGGACAATCCTTACCTGTATCGTGCTGTAGTGCTGGTACGGGATCTCGGCCGAACGGTGGATAGCGAGACCGTGCGTTTTGGTGTCCGTACGGTGACGGTAGACAAGGACAAGGGGCTTTTCCTCAACGGGGTGAATATTAAGCTGCAGGGCGTATGCTGTCACCAGGATCATGCCGGCGTAGGCAGCGCCCTGCCGGACTATCTGCAATATTACCGGATACAACTTTTGAAAGAGATGGGTGTCAACGCCTACAGGAGCAGCCACAATGCGCCGACGCCCGAACTGCTGGATGCCTGTGACTCATTGGGCATGCTGGTCCTCGACGAGACGCGGCTGCTCAACAGCGGTGCGGAATATGGCAGTGACTTTGAGCGCCAGATCCTGCGGGACCGAAATCATCCCAGCATCTTCATGTGGTCTATTGGCAATGAAGAATGGATGATCCAGACGTCTGTGACAGGAAAGCTGATCGCGCAGCACCAGATCCAACGGCAGCGGATGCTGGACCCTACGCGTACCTGCACCTATGCCGCCAATGTGGGCAATGTCTATCATGGAGTGAACGAGGTGATCCCGGTTCGGGGCTTCAACTACAATCTCTCCGGCCTGGATGGTTACCACAAGGAGCATCCGGACCAGCCGGTCATGGGTACGGAGGTGGCCAGCACCGTGTCCACCCGCAGCGTATATCAGCGGGATACGGTGAATGCCTATGTTCCCGACTATGACAGCGTATACCAGCCCTGGGCTTCCACGGCGGAACAATGGTGGCGCATCGCCGCCGACAGGGCCTGGTTCATGGGCGGCTTTGCCTGGACGGGCTTCGACTACGCGGCGAGCCTACGCCTTTTAGCTGGCCGGATATCAATAGTCATTTTGGGATCATGGATATGTGCGGATTTCCCAAGACCGTCTACTATTACTATCAGAGCTGGTGGACCGATAAAGATGTCCTTCATATCGCGCCGCACTGGAACTGGAAGGGGAAAGAAGGGCAACCCATCCCGGTATGGGTGAATACCAATGCCGACAATGTAGAGCTCTTCCTCAACGGGAAGAGTCTTGGCAAGAAAGATATGCCCCGCAACGGGCACCTGGAATGGATGGTCAACTATGCACCCGGGAAATTGGAGGCCGTGGCCTTTAAGAAAGGCCGGAAGCTTACCGCGGTCGAAGAGACTACGGGTGAGCCTTACCGGATCGTTGTCGCGGCTTCCAAGGCTGCCCTGCAGACGGATGGAAAGGATGCTATCGTCTTTAACTGCAGCGTCGTCGATAAACAGGGAAGGGAGGTGCCGGATGCGGCGAACCTGCTGCATTTCTCCACTACGGGGAAGGTCAGGATCGTCGGCGTCGGCAACGGGAACCCCAGCAGCCATGAGCCTGACCAATATGCGGATGGCGGCTGGCAGCGGAAGCTGTTCGGCGGGAAATGCCAGGTGATCGTTCAGTCGGCTGGTGTCACTGCCGATGGCGATGGAAGACTGACCGTGACCGGTGAGGCGGTTTTGCCTGCTGAGGCGGCGATTGCGTCCGTGCCTGCGCCGGGTCGTTGACGATACCGGCCATCAGGATGAGGTTGCGTTGATGTTCCACTAAAAAATAGGCAAAGGGATGATCGAACCGGATCAGCGGTTTGGCCGGCACTTGCATCATGCTGCGCGTCATCACCGCCGCCGTTACGGCTGCTGCCTCGGTGCCGGATTCGTCGACGGCCACGAAGGTCTTCTGCTTGATCATCGACAGCGTCAGACCATCCGCGAGTTGCGGCAACTGCGACGACGACTTGAGTCCTGCTGCCAATC
>JAMFRX010000236.1 GCA_026224995.1 Puia dinghuensis | reverse complement strand
CACGAGAATCCCTGGTATTGCTCAAGAACGATAGCAGCCTGCTGCCCCACGACAAAACTAAATACCGGCATATCCTGGTGACCGGCCCCCTGGCCAAAGCGACCTCCTACGCTATCAGCCGCTACGGCCCCTCGCATCTGTCCGTGATCTCCGTAGACGAAGGCCTCCGCACCCTACTGGGCAACAGCGCCACCCTTGATTACGCAAAGGGCTGCGAAGTGGCGGACAGCACCTGGCCAGAAAGCGAGATCATTCCCACGCCACTGAACGCTACGGAACAGGCTGGTATCGACGAAGCCGTCGCCAAAGCCAACAACGCCGATCTTATCATCGCCGTGCTGGGCGAAGACGAAAAGAGGGTAGGGGAGGGCATGTCCCGTACCGGTCTCGACCTGCCCGGCCGCCAGCAACAGCTGCTGCAGGCCTTACAGGCTACGGGCCGCCCGGTGGTCCTCGTGCTCATCAACGGTCAGCCCCTGACCATCAACTGGGCAAACCGCTATATCCCCGCAATCCTGGAAGCCTGGTTCCCCAATTCCTTTGGCGGCCAGGCCATCGCCGAGACCCTCTTCGGCGACAACAACCCCGGCGGGAAGCTCACCGTCACCTTCCCCAAGACCATTGGACAGATAGAATGGAACTTTCCTTATAAGCCGGGCTCCCAGCCTGCCAAAAAGGATAACCATACCAGCGTATTCGGCCCCCTGTACCCCTTCGGCTACGGCCTCAGCTATACCACCTTCGCTTATAGCAACCTCACCGTCACTCCCGAAGAGCAAAAGCCACAGGGCGATGTCTCCGTTTCGGTGGATATAACGAACACGGGAAACCGAAAAGGTGATGAGGTCGTCCAGCTCTATGTCCATGACGAGGTCAGCAGCGTTACCGTCTACGAAGAGCAGCTTCGCGGCTTCGAACGGGTATCGCTGGCGCCGGGTGAAAAGAAAACGATCCAGTTCACTTTGCACCCCGACGACCTTTCCCTGCTGGATAAGCATATGGTCTGGTGCGTAGAGCCGGGCAAATTCCAGGTGCTCATCGGCAGCAGCTCCGCCGATATCCGCCTGACAAAGGAATTCACGATCATTCCGTAAAGAGGTAATTTTCGTTAATAAAAGATTAAAAACAAGGAAGCTCCCCGCTTGCTGGTGGACTAAATTTGGTCATACTCTATCATTAATTCCTTTTCCTGGTACGATTGCTCGAACCCCGTTCAGAGCGGGCGCCGTTTTTCACATATTAAACCAAAACAACTTTCGCAATGAGAAAACTCCGCCTCAGCGCGTTACTATTTGTCATGGCTTCGCTGCTATGCATTAACGCTTATTCACAGAAAAGAGTGATCACGGGAAAGGTAGTCGATTCGGCAGGAACCCCCATCCCCAATGTTACCATTCGCCTCAAGGGAGGAGGGAACGGCACCGCGACCAAAGACGACGGCAGCTTTCATATTTCCGCCGCACCGACTGATGTACTTGTCTTTTCCAACATCGGCTTCGACCCCCAGGAAATGCGCGTCGGGGATAAGACAGAAATCCCCATCGTCCTGAGCAGCAGGAACCAGGAGCTCAACCAGGTGGTGGTGACGGCGCTCGGCATCCGGCGAAGCAAGAACTCCCTGCCCTATGCTACCCAGCAGATCAGTGGCTCGGACATCACCAAGACGCCTACTACCAATTTCGTTGACAATCTCTCGGGTAAGGTCTCCGGCCTGCAGATCACGGCCAGCAATACCATGGGCGGTTCCAACAACGTCATCCTGCGCGGTTTGAAATCGATGACCCAGAGCAACCAGGCGCTTTTCGTCGTGGACGGTGTTCCTTATGATAATAGCAACAACTCCACCGGCAACTATGACCTGGGTAATGCAGT
>JAMFRX010000235.1 GCA_026224995.1 Puia dinghuensis | reverse complement strand
TTGTAATAGCCTTCGAACGACTCTGGCTTTGGGAGGTCGAGCTCCAAGGGCTTGCCGCCATCGAAGCCAGTACGGGTCCAGACCAGTTTCTGCATGGAAAGTGCCGGGGTGATCCAGGGTCCTCCCGCGACAGCGAATCCGTCACAGGCATGCATCGCCAGCTTGAGGCCCAAGCTATCGGCAAGCTGCATGGCATAGCGTACCATCTCCCACCACCGCGGGCTGAGCTGCTGTGCGGCAGGCGTATAGATGGGCGGGTTGGCCACCCCGTTTATAGGCATCAGGTCGGCGCCGCCGATGCCGGCGGCCTTCATAGCCTGCAGGTCGGCGCGGATGCCTTCTTTAGAGACGGCGCCCTGCATCCAATACCAGAAGACCCAGGGCCTGGCGGAAGCAGGGGGATGGAGGAATGCAGCGGCATCCTGTGCCGGCACGGTAAATGGCAGAAAGCACAGGAGTAAAACGAATAGTCTAGTCGATAGCCGCATAGTCGATCGTATAGTCGTTGTTGTTTTGGAGTGTCAGCTCGTACAGGTTGTTCCCGACGGCACGGATGGCCGCTTTGCAGACGGGCCGGGACTTGCTTTTGAACTGCAGGGTCCCTTCGCCCGTCACGGCATGGACCTGTATCCGGGTGCGGCTGCAATATACCTTTATATTCCCATGAGGAGTAGGCACCTCGCCTTCCATCCATTTGAGACCGCCGAGCACCGGCGTTACGGCATAAGTCGCATAGCCGGGAGAGAGAGGGCGGACGCCGAGATAATATTTCCCCAGCAGGTAGAGTGGGCTGGCACCCCAGGCGTGGCAGAGACTCTTCCCGAAAGGCCGGCCATACATCGCATAATGCTGAACCCCCTTTTCATTCGGATCATACTGCTCCCAGAAGGTGGTAGCGCCCAGCGAAAGCATGCCGCCCCAATAGTCCTTCATCTGCTTGAGCACATGTTCCTGCTCGCCCATGGCGCATAAGGCTTCCAGCTCATAGAACTGCATATAAGGGGTGGTGATCTTCTGAATGCTGTCGTTGAGCAGCACGTTTTTCCTGACGGCGTCCTGCTGCGCCTCATCGAGATAGCCAAAAAAGATGCTGAACATATTCGTATAGCGCAGGATCTTCCCATCCTGCTGGCCATCTACCCGGCTATACACAAAAGCCTGACGGCGCGGGTCCCAGAAGTCAGTGAAGAGCCTGGTACGGAGGCCGGCCGCTTCACGGCGATAGGTGCCCGCTCCTGCCGGGTCGTCCGCCAGTCCTGCACACAGGGTCATGGTCTCAAGACTCCGCACAAATAACAGCTGTTCGAAGCTAAGCTCGCCTTTCTTGGTCAACCCATCCGCCCAATCGATAAACAGCCAATCACCCGGCATACCTTCCAGCCAGCCATCCTTATTCCGGCGCTGCATGACCCAGCTCATAAGCGTCACCATCCGTGGATAAACCGCCCGGATAAAGGCCGTATCACCCGTATACCGGTAGTAATCATAGATACCCATGAACCAGTAGAAGCTATAGTCCATGATGGTATTGATATGGCTGGTCACCGGATCTTTTCCGCGAAGGGCCCATAGCGTACGCATGACTGTGGCCGAATCGAAGAAAAGGTAGTAATTCATCAGATAGCTCTGATAGGCATCGCCCGACCAGATCCAGCGATCCCGCTTGATGCCGTCCAGGAAGAACTCGCGCGTATTGAGATGGAAGGTATACGCCGCCACATCCCAGATATGATTGATCGTAGTATCCGAACAGCGGAAGCTGCCCCGCTGCGCAAGGGGCGAGTATTCATACAGCATCGATGCCGAATCGACCCACGTACCGATGGGCATGATGCGCACATAGCGGAATGCGCGTGACATTGGAAGCACCGTATCGATACGGCCGGAGTCGCTGAAGGTCACGAAGTCCTGCACTTCGGAAGTATTAATTGCCAGGGCTTCTTCCCGGGACTCGCCATAGGTGATCAGGTATCCGCCCTTACCCTTGCCGCGTCCGCCATGGATATGCAAGTAGCCAAAGGTCTCCTTGCCAAAATCGAGGAGCAGATCGCCGTTCTTCTTACGTTCAATCCGGGACGCGGCCTGTGGTTGTGTAGCCAGCCGCCAATGTGCAGGATCATCACCCGGCAGGGGCTCGGCGGGTTGCCATACCGTACCGGATTTGTCGGAAGCCTTCCCGGAAGCGTCGATCCATTCTTTGTCCTCGATGGTCACCTGCCAGCTGGTATCGGAGATGACATACGTACCCGCCGCATATAGGGCGGGCGGCGACGATTCGTTGAACACTTTGATCTCGATGGTGTGATGACCGGGTTGCAGATAAAGGGTACCGAAATCGAGGTTTATCTTCCCATCGAGCTTGATATTGTGTCTTCCCTGAAATTGAAATTGGATATACTCGGGGCCCGGCAAGTCGAAGGATTTACGAAAATCCACCAGGACATAGTGGTTGTCTAATTTCCAGAAGGGTGGGAAAAAAGCGCCGCGCTCGGTCCTGCGGTTCTGAACCTGGTTCCCCAGCCAGATCTCGTAGTCGCCGGGATAGCCGATCCATGCCGCTTTCGGCAGATCGCGTGGCCGGCCCGGTGGCATAGGCTGCCGATCCAGGGTCCGG
>JAMFRX010000234.1 GCA_026224995.1 Puia dinghuensis | reverse complement strand
GGCTGCGGATCGCAATGCGGATATTGAGGCTGCGGATGGCGAAGCGGAATTTACTCCTATGCATGCAGTATGTTTTGCGGTTTTTGCAGCGAACACAATGCCAACGCTATAATCAATTTAAAACCAATTATTTGATCTCCGAACGATTTCGTAGAACTGTCCGATTGCGAACACTTGTTGTCCGGTGGTGGGCCTAAAGCTTCATATACCCCAGCTTCTGCAACGCATAGTAAAGCGCCGTCACATGCATGCTCTGGATGATCCCATTCTCCTGTAACAGCTGCCGGAGCTCTTCGAAAGTATAGAGGTAAACCTCGATCTCCTCGTTGTGGTCAAGATCCTGCTCCTGCGTCCGTTCACCGCCGGTAGCCAGGTAGAGATGTGCCCAGTTGTTATTGGTGCTGGGATTGGCCGAGGTCTTGGCCAGGTATTCTACCGAGCTGAAGGTATAGCCCGTCTCTTCCAGCAGCTCCCGCCGGACGGCCGCCTCCAGCGAAGCGTCCTTGGCATCGACGCAGCCGCCGGGCAGTTCGTAATCTGTAAGCCCAATGGCATGGCGGTACTGCCGTTCCAGGATGAACTTTCCATCTTTCGTCAGCGCCACGGCGACGACCCAGTCGGGGAATTCATAAACATAATAGGGCGTGATCAGCTTTCCTTCCCGCGTCTCGCAGGTGTCCTTGCGCATCGTGAGCCAGGCGTCCGTAAAGAGGTATTCCTTGGATAATGTCTTCCAGCTAAGGTCTTTCATGCAAAAAATTTCAGTTTTTATCAGCACCTGCCGCCTGCATATCGTTCCTCTCCCGCCTACCAGCCGTTCCTTTCCCGCAAGCCGGTAATATGTGCCACATGATGCCGGCCATGCCAGGCATAGTTGCCCAGGAGCCACCAAAGTGTAATCTCTTTCTTGGCTTCCGGATGAAAGATGGTCCTCTCCCAGGAGCCGGAGGGCAGATCGCTGAGCAGAGAATACCAACGGGTATGCAGCGCATATAACAGAGTGATAGAGATATTCACGGGGACGTTCTTAACATCGCTGAGCAGGGCCCAGGCCTTTTCGTCGTATGGCTTGATGGTGGGGTTCTCCTCCGTAAGGCCCAGCTTGAAACGAACATAGGCATTCAGGTGGCTGTCCGCCACATGATGTACGACCTGCTGTACCGTCCAGCCGCTTTCGCGGTAAGGGGTCTGCAGATGCACCTCGTCCAGGTTGAGAATAGCATTCTCCAACGTCTGTGGCAGGAATTTGATGTCGTTAAGCCATTCCTGCTTTTGCTGCTCGGAGTAAGGCTTAGGCTCATACTGACCGGTAGGATAGCTGAGGAGTTCGATGTCGGTAGCGGTGCTGCTCATGGTTATGATTTTTTAAGTCTAGTTCTCCGGCCTTAGCGTGTGGCCCGTCATCTGGATGAACACGTCTTCCAAATTGGCCTTTTTTACTTCCCGCGGCCGTTCGAAGCCGCCTGCTACCAGGTTGTCGATGAGCCGGTCCGGTGATTCCATGGCGATGATCCGGCCGGCATCGATGATGGCGACACGGTCGCAAAGTATCTCTGCCTCATCCATATAATGTGTGGTCAGGATGACCGTCGTTCCCTTGCTGCGGATATCTTTGATCAGCTCCCACAGGTTACGCCGCGCCTGGGGGTCGAGGCCCGTGGTCGGCTCGTCGAGGAAGATCACCTCGGGTCGGCCCACGAGGCTTGCGGCCAGGTCGAGCCGGCGCCGCATCC
>JAMFRX010000233.1 GCA_026224995.1 Puia dinghuensis | reverse complement strand
GGGCCTAAAATATTCGCCGTTGGTGAGGGTATAATCCCCCAGGAGGGCGGCCGCATATTCGTCTACGGGCCTGTCGTAAACCTGGCGGGGCAGGCCTCGTTGGATGAGCTGGCCATCCCGCAGGATCAGGAGATCGTCGGCCCAGGGAAGGATATCGTGCGGGTCATGTGAGACGAGCATACAGGTGATACCGAATTTCGCGGCCGAGTCGCGGATCACCGCTTTTAAGGTGCGTTTATGGATCAGATCGAGGTTGGAGAAGGGTTCGTCCAGGAGCAGGAGCCGGGGCGGATGGACGAGGAGCTTCGCCAGGGCTATCCGTTGCCGCTCGCCGCCGGACAGTTGGTCGGTGCGCCGCTGCAGGAGATGGGCGATATGGCAGAGTTGGTAAAGGTCGGCGGCCTCCTGAGGAGAAAGATCATTGGAGTAGGAAAGGATCTCTTCGACATGGTAGTTGTTCCAAAGCTCAAAGTGCTGGGAGAGGTAGGCGATGCCGGGCTGGCCGGGTATCAGCCGTTCCAGGGGGCCGGCGACCCTGACGCCTTCGAAATACACAGCACCCTCGCCGGGAGCGGCCAGTCCGGCGACGATCTTCAGAAGGTTGCTCTTACCGGAGCCAGTCTCGCCCACGATGGCAAGACGCTCCCCTTTTCGTTGAGTGAAGGTAATATTCGCTAAGGCAACTTCCAGGAATTCCATCGGTCAAAAATAGAATAAGATATCTATCTTCACCGGACAACTGCTGAATAAATTGCGCGATTCCGTTATAGCACTCCGTGAGGTGCAGGTCACCCGATACGTTACCCCTTTAAGGGAAGGAGGCTCGCTTCCCGCCATCGCGGAAGCCGATGATGGCTTCCTCTACGTACTGAAGTTCCGCGGGGCGGGTCAAGGGGTGAAAGCGCTGATCGCCGAGCTCATCGGCTGTGAGATCGCGCGGGCCCTGGGCTTGCGGGTTCCGGAGACCGTGCTGGCCGGGCTGGACCCGGCTTTTGGCCGCAGCGAGCCTGACGAAGAGATCCAGGACCTGCTGAAGGCCAGCGTAGGTCTCAACCTGGGGCTGCATTACCTCTCCGGGTCCATAACTTTTGATCCGATAGTCAACCACGTCGACCCGTTGCTGGCTTCACAGATCGTCTGGCTGGACTGCCTGCTGACGAATGTCGATCGTACGGCCCGTAACACGAATATGCTGGTCTGGAATAAGGAGCTGTGGCTGATCGATTATGGCGCCGCTTTGTATTTCCATCACAGCTGGGGCGCCTGGCAGGAGGCAGCCTTACGGCCTTTTGTACAGGTCAAGGACCATGTGCTGCTGCCTCAGGCTTCGCAGCTGACTGCCGTCGACGCAGCCTTCCGGGCGGCGCTGACGCCGGAATTAGTAAGCGCCATCGTAGACCTCATACCTGAAGAGTGGCTGATAAATTTTCCGGGTGCTGCCGCAGAGAGCCCCGCGTCGATCCGGAATGTCTACAAAGAGTTTTTAGTCACGCGCGTCGCATCGTCGGCCGTTTTCCTAAATGAAGCCTTGCATGCAAGACAAGCAATTATTTGAGTACGCTGTCATCCGCGTTGTCCCCCGGGTAGACCGGGAGGAGTTCCTGAATGTGGGGGTAGTACTGTATTGCGCAAGGCTTAAGTTCCTGGAGCTGGTCTATACGCTGGACGTGGGGCGGCTACAAGCTCTTGCGCCTACACTGGATATCGGGGAGCTGGAAAGTCACCTGCGGGCTTTTGCAGAAGTGGTGCGGGGTGGAGCGGCCGGCGGCCCGATCGGGCAGATGGATATGCCAGGGAGATTTCGCTGGCTGACGGCGCAGCGGAGTACGGTCCTCCAGACATCACGGGTACACCCGGGCTTTTGTGCGGAGCCGGCGCAGGCGCTAAAACGATTACACGAAACCTTAGTGCTCTAGCATTCCGTACTCGGAGCGCTAGAATTCAATCCGATATAGGATATCAGGAAAGAAGCGGATCTGGTACACGGGCACGGTATTCCCAATGGCCTGGTCGTATTCCAGAAGGAAAATGTTCTTCCGGTTAGTAACATTCTGCAAATCGAGATAGAAGGTCTGGCTCAGCTTGTGCTTTTTGCTATTGGTGCGATAGCCGAATTTGGTGTCCAGACGAAAATAGTCGCCAAGGCGGTTAGAAAAATAATGCAGCGTGTCATCGATCTCGTAACCGGCTTTGATGGAAGCCCCCACATTCACTGGGGTAGCATAACGGCCGCCGATAGTGGACAGGCGAATATCAGCCGTAATTGCATTTGCGCCGCTATGCCCGATCTTCCACTCCTTACCCACCAGGGCATTGAATACATGTTTATAATTAAAAGCGGTGTTGCGGGAGATACCGTCGCTGCCTTTGTAGCGCGAGTCGAACAGCGATCCTGTCAGCAGCAGATAATAGCCCCGGTTCAGGAATCGCTCCAGCGTCAGCTCGACGCCTTTGTTCGTCCCCGATCCTTTGTTTACGAGGCCAACCATGTCGGGAAATCCGAAGTCGGCGCCGGCATTCAGCATGGAAAAGCCGCTGGAAGTGCGCTCCACCGGCACGTCGAAAAGATACTGATAATAGGCTTCCGCCTTGAATCGCCATTCGGGAAGAAAACGCCATTCATAGCCAAGGACAAAATGCTGCGCCCGGGTAAAGCCCAGGTTTCGGTTCGAAGGATCACGGAGATGATCGGTCTCATCGTATGTCTGAAAATAGACCTCCAGCGGTTGCAGCTGGCTATTCAGCCCATAGCTCAGCGAAAGCGATTGACTCGCGGACAGCTGATACACGAACGACAGCCGCGGTTCCAGGGCCGAGCTCTGCTTGAAATTCATTCCATGCACGCCACCGATCACACTGAACTGCTCGCTAAAGCGGTATTTGAACTGACCGAAATATTGGAACAAAAAAGGCGTCCCGGCGTAGTTGCTTACGGTATCGAAAGGAGCCGTAGCAGGGCGGGCCGTTTTATCGTAGACCTGGATATTCAAGCCCAGGGCTTCGCCGGAACCACCGATACGATACGAAAAGCGGCTGTTGACCTTTTTGTTAAGAAAAGAGGAAAAGCGGACGGTGCTGGTCCGGCTGTTAAATGTATATTGAAGCCAACGATCGGCATAAGGCGGCACCGGGTCAGGATACCGATATTGTTCATACTGGTCCAGGGTCTGCGCATAGGTCACCACGGTACGCAGGTAGGTCCGGCTGTCGAGGTCCAGGGTGTTCTTAACGCCCACATAGCTGAAATTACTTTTAAGATAGCCGTCCTCGTCCGGCTGGCCATAGAAATCGTTGGAATCTACTTTGCTGCCAATGAGGGAGATATTGCTCAATCCGCCCATGCCGAAAAAAGACCATCTGCCGGTGGCGCCCTTACCCGTGGTGATATTAAAGGCCCAGTCCTGGTAGTGCGGGACGGCCTGGGTACCGATATTCATCCCAAAGGACTGGGCGATCTGGGCGACGCCATAGCGGTAGCTGGCGAGATAGGCGGCGCCGTTGTTCTTGTTGTTGAGGGGGCCCTCGACGGTGGCTTCCAGTCCGCTAAATAGATTAAACTGGACCATCTCCTCGTGTTTGCTGCTGTTGCCGCTGCGCAAATCGATGTCGAAGACGGCCGCCAGGGCGTTCCCATACTCCGCGGGGAAAGCGCCGGTAAGAAAATCCGATGTCTTGAGCATGTCGGTATTCAATGCGCTCACCGGGCCGCCGGTAGTGCCCAGGGTCGCGAAATGATTGGGACTTGGCGACGGGCTACCGTCGATACGCCAGAGCACTCCAGCGGGGGAGTTGCCACGGACGACAATATCGTTCCGCGCATCGCTGTTAGCCGCCACCCCTGCGTAGTTGCTCACCAGTTTCGAGGGGTCGTTGCGGCCGCCGGCATAACGGGTGACGTCTTCCGGGTTGAAGGACCGGGCGCTGCCGGCGGAGAATTCGTTGGTGGCCGCCCCTTTTTTGGTGGTCCTGGCCGTGATCGTATACGTATCGAGCATCACCAGCCGTTGTTCAAGCGCCGCGTCCAGGACGACTTCCCTGCCCGCGGTCACGAGGATCTCGGGAATGGTCACCGCATGATATCCGGCGCTGCCGAAGGCGAATTGATGGCGCCCCAGTGGACCCGCGGGAAGAACATAGCGGCCTGCCTCATCTGTGATCGTGCCCAAACCGGTACCCGGTACAGTGACGGAAACGCCGGGCAGCGGTTTCTCCGAGGTCTTGTCTGTAACGATGCCGCGGACGACCTGGGACGTCTGGGCGAGGGCCGGCAGCGACGAGCAAAACAGGAATAAGGTGGTCAATCTCTTCATAGCGTGTGTCACTTTAAAACACAAACTTATCGGAGCAAACCGGGTAATAAAATGGAAAAGGAGTGAACTCCAGAATCGAGGGAGTGAACCGGCATTAATTATGCCCGGCCCCTTTACAATTTTTTATAGCCTGCCGGGATCTCGAACCAGGAGGGCGGGACGATCTTTTTCTGGACGGTGGTGAGGTTGACGACGACGTCACCGGCCTTGGAACGTACGACTATGCCATCGGCGCCGGCTGCCTTTAGCTTATCGAAAAGCATGGACCCGGCAGGGTAATAGTCGAACTGCGAGATCATGCAAACCGAAGAAACACCGAGATCCTTCGTGATCCAGAGGTCGCTTGTATGGTTTTTCAGCTTTACAACATAATGATGGCAATTGTAATCCCCGATCTTTTCGGCGCCCCGATCTTCTATTGTTATATCTCCGTCCTTGAGCTTGCCGGGACGGTCTGCAGTGACTGGGACCATTTCCGAAGTGATGGCTTCTTTATGCCTGGAGCTAAGCCTGGTAGCCTTATTGGCCTCGAAATCGAAGATCAGGGCATCCTGCTCCTTGCCTGCGCCGATATCGGCCGCGCCTTCCTTCATAGGAAAGATCTTGGATTCCAGCAGGACCTTGGTCTTGGATTCGTAGAGGGTCGTGAGTGTCTTGTTCTTGATCGTACAGTCGTAATATAGAACGCCTTCAAATTGAGCTTGCGCCGCCTGCAGGACGGCCAGCAGGGAAAATACCATGGTTAGCTTTTTCATACATCCAGTTTTGAGTACACTAACCCAGCAAGTTACGAGCTTTTTGTCAACGGCAAAATGGGATTTGTCCATACACCGGTAAATGGGGGATATTCACCTGTAAGCACCGGGCCCGTTCACCCGGCTATTTGGCCAATTCACCATTAATAACTATCCTTCCAAGGGCAGCGAATTGGCTATTACTTTAGCACTCTGATCTCAAGCCCTGTTTTATGAAAAAATACATTGTATTGACCTTCTTTTTCGGTTTCCTGGTTGTCCATGCCTTCTCCCAGGGAAGGGTCAGGGGTACCGTGAAGGGGGTCGTGGCGGATACTACGGGCAAGCTGCCGCTGAGCGAGGCCACCGTGAGCCTCACCCCTGAAAAAGATACTTCGGACGTGCAGTTCGTCATTACCGACCAGCATGGAAATTTTTCGTTCAAAAATCTCCCTCCGGGCAGCTACCATCTCCTGATCACCTTCGAGGGGTACCGGCATGTCCGGAAAAGGCTTACCATAGACGCCGTGACAAAGGATATCGACTTTTCTACCCTATACCTGCACCGGGAGGCCGATGTCCTGGCGGAGGTCGTCGTCCAGCGGCCGCCGATGAAGATCATTAAGGATACTATCGAGTACAACGCGGAGAGCTTTGCCACCAAGCCCAATGCCGTGGCGGAAGATCAGCTGAAGAAGCTACCGGGGGTGCAGGTTGATGCCAGCGGCAACATCACGGCACAAGGTGAGAAGGTGACCCGTCTTCTGGTGAATGGCAAACGGTTCTTCGGCAATGACCCCAAGCTCGCTACCCGGAACATTCCCCCGGAGATCATCGAGAAGTACCAGATCTATGACGACCTGGACGACCAGAGCAAGTTCTCGGGATTCGACGACGGCACCCGGATCAAGACGATCAATATCGTCACCCGGCGGGACAGGCGACAGGGTTATTTCGGCCGGGCGATAGCGGGCGCGGGAACGGACCAGAAATATGACGAGAGCTTCAACTTCCACCGGTTCAACAACGACCAGCAGATCTCCCTGCTAGGGCAGGGGAACGATGTCAACAAGCAAAATTTCACCGTGCAGGATGTGCTGGGCTCATCGGGAAGCAGGCGGGGCAGTGGTGGGGGTCCCACCGCCGCGGCCAACCAGAGCGCTTCCGGCATCACCACCGTCTGGGCAGGGGGCGCCAACTACCGGGATAGCTGGGGAAAATTGGACGCCTATGGCAGCTACTTCTATAATTTCAATCACGTATCTACCAACACCCAAAGCCTTACGGAGAAGTTCTTCTCCACCGACCAGGACACCTCGAATATCACGACGAGCAGCAATCCGGCCATCAGCCGCACCACCAACCAGCGGCTTAACTTCAACCTGGAGAACAAGAGCGACAGCGGCAACAGCTTCGTATTCTGCCCCAATATTACTTTCCAGTCCACCAGCCCGAGCTCCAGCAATACCTCTTCTACGGTAGACCAGGACGGCAGAGCGGTGAGCAGCTCCGTCGGCAACAGCTACAGCACCAACAACGGCTTCAATATCAACGGGTCCAATCTTACGCTGCGGCATAAGTTCAAAAAGACCTACAGAACATTGTCCCTGGACCTCACGGGAACTGTAAACGTCAACAACGGCGATGGCTACTACAACTCGCTGAATACCTTCAACAAGCTCGATTCCGTCCAGAACCTGCGGCAATACTATAACGACTCGCTCCATTCTGTTAGTCTTAGCCCTACCCTATCGTATACGGAGCCGATCTCCCACAACGCGATCATCGAGATCAACTACAACCATACTTACAACAAAAGCACGACCACCAACAATACGTTCGACCATTCGGATGTGGACAAATCCTACACACAGTTCGACAGCCTGTTCAGCAACTCCTATAAGTTCGTCAGCAACAGCGACAGGTTCACGATCAACTACCGGCTCCAGGCCCATAAGGCGAATGTCAACGTGGGGTCGGGGATACAGTTTATGAATTTCAATAGCCTCAACACCACTAAGAACATCGATGTCTCTCATAATTATGTGAACCTTACACCCACGGTGAGCTTCACCTATTCCTTTTCCAACAGACAGCGATTCCGGGCCTACTATACCGGCCGTACGGGAACGCCGAGCGCCAGCCAGCTCCAGCCACTGACCACCACGACCAACGATATCAGCTACACGGTCGGCAATCCGGCATTGAAGCCGCAGTTCACGCATGCCATACGCCTGCTCTATTCGTCCTTTAACCCCTCGACGCTGAACGTGATCTTCGCCACGGTGAATGCGAGCACCATCGTCAACGACATCCAAAGCGCCATCGTCCCCAACGACAAAGGCGGCCAGACGACGACCTATGTAAACCTGAATGGAACCTACAGCGCTGCGGGCTATTTCGACTATGGCCTTTCGTTGAAGAAACCAAAATCGAACCTCAACTTTATTACCAACATCAATTATTCACAAAGCCAGACCCTGGTAGACACCAGCAAGGGTACGGTCGTTTACATACACGATTATACACGAAATACCACGCTTGCGGAGACCATTTCCTGGACTACAAATATCAAGAAGAACTTCGACATGAACCTGAGCTCGGCGCTCAATTACAATATCGCCACCAATTCGCTGCGGCCCTCGCAGGACTTCAATTACTTGAGCGAGGTCGTGAATGCGGAATTCACGGCCTATACCAACAGCGGATGGCTCGTGGCGTCCACTTTTACCTATACATATACCGACAACCATACGCCGGGATACAATGCCAGCATCCCCCTGCTGACACCCAGCATTGCGAAGCAGCTCTTCAAAAAGAAGAACGGGGAGATAAGGCTTACGGTATTCGACGTGCTGAATCAGAATACTTCCGTCAACAAGACGGTGTCGCTGAATCAGGTGTCGGACAGCCGGACAACTACGCTTACCCGATATGCCATGCTGACGTTTACCTATAACCTGAACAATTTTGCCGGTCCTAAGAACCGGCGGATGCCAGGGGTATTCCCGGGAAGGAACCGTGGTGGCGGAGGAGGTGGCGGGTTTGGCGGTGGTCGCCGTGGTGGTGGTGGAAATTTATAGTTTATGGCTGGAGGAAGATAGGCAGGTCGTCTACGCCCGGCTGAGGCTTGCGCTTGGCAGATGTGGAAGAGCCGGACCCGAAGTTGAGCCCCTGAAGGTCCGGGCCTTTGCTACTCTTGGAACTACCTGAGCCGCCCTTTCCGCCTGCTGCAACGGCCAGGCAAACGATAGCGGCCGAAAGTACTACCACCGTCCAGATGATGCATCCCTGTTTTGCCTTCTTGCGCTGTATGCGGTTGTGCGAGAGAAGACAGACGCCCCCATAGCCAAAGGGTCCGAGGGTCAGGCCCGCTATAAGGCCCATTGTGCCTTTTCCTTTCTCATAGAATACTTTGGGTGGCTTTACCGGGGTTGACGTCGTCTGCGGCGATACCGTGGCCGAAAAAGCAGGCTGGATGAAGGTCAGGAGGATGACAGCAAGTAGGGTTTTACGCATGGTTTATAGGTTTGTAGATTTGTAGAAGGGCTTTGGCTAGGTCAATTGTACGACCCTATATTCTGCAGCAGATCTATTAAGAATTGGTTTTTCGTGGCGTAGGCGACATAGGCGACGCCGAGTACCGTAACGACGCATGTCCAGGCCATCAAGCCATTTTTTGCCTGGTGGCGCATGGCCTCGTTATGTGAGAAAAGGTGAACGCCCAGGTAGCCGAATGGGCCCAAAACCATTGAATAGACAAAGCCCATGGTTCCTTTCTTTTCCTTGTAAACGCCCTTATTTTTAGGGGGCTTTTCCGTTGCATGAGTAGCGTCTGCCGGCAGGGGTACTGCGGCGATAGCCGTATGAACGGCGAAGAAGAGGGTCAAAGAAAGTAGAGCTGTTCGCATAGCAGGGGGAGTTGGGGACAGGATAAAAGTGGGCAAAATTGGCCGGTAATGCAAGGCGGGAGGAGTTAATGTAATGCTAAAAGCTCTATCTTTAGTTTTGACCTAAACTATGGCTTATGACGTTCTCCAAATCTTTGATGACGTTCTCCAAACCCCTGAGCGCATTCCTGCTCTTCCTCCTTCCATACGCTTTGCCCGCGCAAAATTACACGGCGGAATTACAGCAATTCATAGACTACCCCGGCGGCAAGATCGCCATCACCGACGTGACCCTGTATGACGGGACGGGTGGTGAGCCAAAAATGCATCAGACCATCCTGCTATCGAATGGGCTGATCGGCGAAGTAGGTGCTGCCGGAGCCGTTAGCGTGCCTGCCGACGCCACCGTTATCAACGGTACGGGAAAGACCGTGATACCGGGCCTGGTGATGCTGCACGAGCATTTGTATTATACCATCCCGATAGACAACTTTTTCAATGTGGCGGAGATGCCCGGATCGTTTCCAAAGCTCTATCTGGCCGCCGGCGTCACTACGTCGCGTACGGCGGGTAGCATCGAGCCGCAGACCGATCTCGCCCTACGCCGGATGATCGGGGAAGGAAAGCTGCTGGGGCCGGACATGGACATAACCGCGCCCTATATAGAAAGGCCGGGATTCGACATCCCCTCCATCAACATCATCCGGAGCTCTGCGGAAGCGATGCGCGAAGCCGCTTTCTGGGCCGACAAGGGCTGCACTTCCTTCAAGATGTATATGCATGTTACCAAACGCGATCTCATGGCCGTGGTAAGAGAGGCTCATCATCGGGGGCTGAAAGTTACCGGCCATCTGTGTACGGTAACCTATTCGGATGCGGCGGATATCGGTATCGACGATCTGGAACATGGCTTCATGGCCAGCAGCGATTTCGACGAGACCAAGCAAGCAGATTCCTTCGATTACCCCAAGGCCCATCTTGCCCTGCAGCAGCTTCCGGTAAATAGCCCGAAGATGACGAACCTGATCCTGCATCTCGTGAACAAGAATGTCGCCGTCACTTCGACCCTCCCCGTCTTCGAGCCGATGACCGGCCGCGAGCTGATCCAGGGCGGCGGTGAAAGCGCCGTGGTCCCTGAAGTACTGGAGCGGGTGAGAAAGCGTTTCGACGCCGCCCAAGGGAAGGATTCGGCGGCTGTCGCCTTGTTCATTAAGGAGCAGGCCTGGGAGAAACAGTTTTACGATGCGGGCGGACTGCTGGTAGCAGGCACCGACCCTACGGGCGCCGGGCGCACCATCGCGGGCTATAGCAATTACCGGGAGATCGAGCTGCTGGTAGAAGGCGGGTTCACCGTGGCGCAGGCAATTAAGATCTGCACGCTCAACGGCGCCAAATACCTTGGCCGGGACCAGACCATCGGGTCGGTGATACCGGGCAAGCGGGCCGACCTGGTGCTGATAGACGGGGACCTGGGCGCGGATATCCGGAATATCCGCAAGACGGCCGTGGTCTTCAAGGGCGGAGTGGGATTCGACTCGCCGAAGATCTTTGCGACGGTCAAACAACGGGTAGGCATTAACTAACATTTATGCGAATATTCCTTGTCCTTCTTTCAACGGCGTTGGCTTTATGCGCTTCGGCACAGCCGAAGCCGGATGTTTCCACGCCGCACGAATTCATCATCCGGTCTTTTACTACCGAAAGCGGCGTGGTGCTGCCGGAGGCGCATATCATTTATGCAACCTATGGCCATCTGGATGCGGCGCGCGACAATGTCGTACTCTTGCCTTCACATTATATGGCAACGCATCGCGGTTACGAATGGCTTATAGGGCCCGGAAAGGCATTGGATACTACCAAGCTCTTTCTCGTAGCTACAGAGCTGTTCGGCAACGGGCATTCCTCTTCGCCGAGCAATACGCCCAAACCCTATGACGGGCCACGATTCCCAGTGATGACGATACGCGATAACGTCGAGGCTGTACACCGGCTGCTGATGGAAGACCTTGGCGTCAATCATTTGCGCGCCATTATCGGCTTCAGCATGGGTGCGCAGCAGGCTTTTCAGTGGGCGGTAAGCTATCCGCAGTTCGCGGACAGGGTCGTGGCCACTTCCGGCACTTCCAAGACTTATCCCCACGGCGTAGTACGGCTGGAAGGGCAGATCGCCGCTATCACTAACGACCCGGCATTCAACAATGGCGACTATACCGCCCCGCCGGCCAAAGGGCTGGAGACTTTCGGCGTCGTATGGGCCGGCTGGCTCTATTCCCAGGAATGGTGGCGCAAAGAGCTCTGGCGTGCCAACTCCCCTGCCGGCACGACTTTTCAGCAGGTGCTCAACAGGTTCCGTACCAGCTTCATCCCTGGCGCCGACGCCAACAACCTGATCCTGCAATGCCGCACATGGGAAAAGCATGACGTAGGGGCTACGCCAGGATTCGGCGGCGATGTTGAAAAGGCGCTGAGTTCCATCCGGGTTCCCTTCCTCTATATGCCTTCCGAGACGGACTTGTATTTCCCACTCACGGATGCACGCTATGAGGAGGCCTTCATCCCCGGCGTGGTGTTCAAGCCCATTCCCTCGTTGTGGGGGCATACAGCAGGGGCGGCGAGCAATCCCGAGGACGCAAAATTCCTGAATGAGAATATCGGAGCATTTTTAAAATAGTAGACCCACTTAACGGAAGCCGAGCACCGGGTGTGGCTGATAGAGCCCTTCCAATTCCTTAACTTCTTCGTCTGTCAATTTCACCGAGAGCGCGCCTACGGCATCTTCCAAATGACCGGGTTTGCTAGCCCCTATAATGGGTGCGGTGATCACCGGCTTGCCAAGCATCCAGGCCAGGGCCACCTGTGCATTGGGAATGCCGCGGTTCCAGGCGATGTCGGAGACCTTGTTCACGATGTCAAAGTCGGAATCGGCAGTGTACAGCGATTTACCGAACTCGTCCGTCTTCGCTCTTTCCGTCTCGGTCCGATCTTTACTCCTTTTGGCAGTGAGCAGGCCCCGCGCCAGGGGAGACCAGGGAATGACGGCGATCTTTTGATCGGCGCAGAACGGGAGCATCTCACGCTCTTCTTCGCGATAGATCAGGTTATAATGCGGCTGCATAGAGACAAAACGCGTCCAGCCATGGAGGTCGGCTGTATACTGCGCTTGGGCGAATTGCCAGCTATACATGGAAGACGCGCCGATATACCGGGCTTTGCCGGCTTTCACCACGTCGTGCAACGCCTCCATAGTCTCTTGGATTGGCGTATCATAATCCCAGCGGTGGATCTGGTAAAGATCGACATATTCCGTTCCCAGTCTTCGAAGGCTGG
>JAMFRX010000232.1 GCA_026224995.1 Puia dinghuensis | reverse complement strand
TATAGTTCGCGGTCATGCTGTCGGGATTGGTGAAGCTCAGGTAGTTCACCAGCCCATGTACATTCTCTTTTTTGATCCAGATAAAACTCTCATTAAAGTTCTGGGGGTTGAGCTCCGTGCTAAATCCCAGCACCAGCTTGCTTTTCAAAAAGGCAAATTTCTGCACATGCTGTACATATAGCCCATAGGATTTAAAGGCGTTGTCATTGATATTGCCGATGGCCGTATCCGGGCTCACCGGATTATTGGGTTGATTGCCCTGCTTATAGCTGCCGATCTGATAGCTCGGGTTCTGGATGACGCTGTTGTTGCGGAACATAAGGGTGGCCGTCGTCGTGCTGTTCTCATTCCAGCAATGCGTCAGCACGCTCTTGCCGCGGAACGCGAAGACCTTTCGGTAGGTGAAAAAGGTTTGCGCGGAATAGTTCCTGGTCGCGAAATGACTGCTGTCGAGCGAACCGTACATGTCGCTGTAGTAGTCTACATAGGTCACGCTGTTGCTCCAGACCGTGGCCTTGTCGATCTGGTAGTCCAGCCGGTAGGTGGATGCGGATTTATGAAAATTGCTATACTGTATCGGCCCATTGGTCTCGTTGGCATAATAGCCGCTGGCAATAAACCCAAGCTTGCCGACCGTCGTGCCGATCTGTGCGTCTACCCGGCGATAGCCCTGGTCGTTGCCTTGCACGCTCACCATCCCTGAAGTTGAAGCGGGCGGCGCGACGGTGATCACGTTGACGACGCCCCCGATAGCCTCAGCGCCGTACAGCGAAGAGGCCGGCCCCTTGATGACCTCGATATTCCTGGCCGCCGCCATATTCATCTCCAGCAAGGCGTTGTGGTTGAATACGGCGCTGGTGCGGATGGGGATGCCATCCTCCAGGTAGAGGAACAGGTTGTTCGTGCTCATGGGCTGGCGGATGCTCATCTCATGCTGCTCATTGCCCAGGTTTATCATGTTTACGCCGCTTACCTGGTTCAGCAGCCAGTCGAGCCGCTGCGCCTTCGTGTCCTTGATCGTAAGTTCGCTTATATTGGCGATGGCGATGGGCAGCTCCGTCCGCTTCTGTATGGTCCGGTTGCCCGTGACGAAAACCTCCTGAAGCCTGTCTTCGTTCTTAAAGCTGGTATCGACGATCTTCCCTTTATTAACTACTGTCTGTGCCTGGCTGCCGGTTATGGACAAAAGGCTGCCTAGGCCTATTAGCATAGTATAGACCTGTTTCATGTTGGGTTTGTGTTCTTGCCGTAATTATACGGCATGAATAAAACGACGCATCCATAGCTGGACGCACAAATCAATAAATGGTGGTGGAGAAAAATCCGCCCTAAGCCGGTGGGTGATCGATAGTGGCGGGCTGGTCTATAGGACCATGCGCGGAAAAGCGCTGATAAGCGATGTTTTCTTCGGAACGCACAGGCGCCGTCAGTCCGCTGGCGGCTTCCTCTACGAAGAGGACCTCCTTATTCTCTGCCCGGCGCTCCGGGTTATTCTGGTCCTGTTTGTCCTCCCGGGCCAGACGCTTGCGCAGAACGCAGCGGCCGCCGCAGTCAATTATGGTATCTGCCCTGTTCTCGCAGAGTGTCCTGGCGATATAATCCTGGTTGGCGTAGAAGTCGGCGACGATGACAGCCTTGCTGAAGGAAGAGGCCAGAAAGGCCAGCAGCAAAAAAAAGGCTGTGCATTGTTTAAGCATGCGCCGGTGAAGATTTGCTGCAAATATACGGTGAAACTTTTTTTAGAAAAATGTTTCGCCGTATATTTATGTAGTCAACTACATAAATATGCCAGACACCAACACCTGCATCATCCGCCCAGCCCGGTCCGCCGACGTTCCCGGCGTACTCGAAATTTATAACGACGCCGTCCTGCATACCACCGCCGTCTACACCTACGACCCCCTCACGCTGCAGATGATGCAGCAATGGTACAAGGACAAGACAGAAAAAAACCTTCCCGTTTTCGTCGCCGAAGCCAGCTCCCCGGCCGCCGCTCCGGCTGCCAGCCCAACCGCCCCTGCCACCAGCCCAACCACATCGATCGCCGGCTTCGCCACCTACGGCCCCTTCCGCCCCTGGCCCGCCTATCAATATACCGTCGAACACTCCATCTACGTCCACAAAGACTTCCGCGGTCAGGGCCTCGCCAAAAAACTCTTACAAACCCTCATCGATCATGCAACCGCTGCACACCTCCACACCATTGTGGCCGGAATCGACTCGGAGAATGCCGTCAGCATCAACCTCCATCAACAATTCGGCTTCCGCGAAGTAGGCTCGCTCGCCCAGGTAGGCTATAAATTCGACCGCTGGCTCGACCTCAAATTCATGCAGCTCATCCTCCCCAAGAACGTATGACTACAAGTATAATCGACGAGCTCGGCGAGCTGGCCCTCTCCACCCGTCTCATGCGCCTCAGCGAGTGGACCCGAAGGGACGTCACGAAAATTTACAAGGAATACGGCATCGCCTTCGAATCCAAATGGTTCCCCGTCCTTTACGTCCTCAGCCGTAAGAAGTCCCTCAGCGTAGGCGAGCTCGCCGAAGAGCTCGGTTATACCCATCCCTCCGTTATTGCCCTCGTTAGGGAAATGGAAATGCAAAAGCTCATAAGATCGGTTACAAATAAGACGGATGCAAGGAAACGTATGCTCCGGCTCACTCCCAAGGCCCTCGAATGGAAAGCCAAAATGGAACCCCTTTGGGACCAGATGCGCATCGTCGCCGCGCAGATATACAACAATGGCTCCAGCCTCCTCCAGGCCATCACCCATGTGGAACAGGCATTGTCGGAATGCAGCTATTACCATCGGTTTAAGAAATTGGCCGATAAGAAAGGATAAACCTTGGAGCTTGGGGAAATTTCTCTACATCGGTCTCACTATCAACATTTTGTTGATAACTATAATTTGACCGGGTGAGCGAAATTAATTTTTCTTCATACGGGTGCCGGTGGAATTTCCAAGGGAGCCAGCGTATAATTTTACCGCCAAAAGAACCCGGCATGCCTGATCACAAGAAAATTTTACTGATAGACGATGACCTGGACCATTTATCTATTTGTAAATTGATCTTAACGAACAGGGGTTTTAATGTGTTGGTTCTTTGGAATACAGACGTGCTGCTCGAAGTAGTCAAAGACTTTGCCCCCGACATTATTTTCATGGATCACCGGATGCCACACCGTAACGGGCTCGAAGCCACCCACCTTCTCAAGTCCAATGAAGTCACCAGTACGATCCCCATAGTCTACTTCACCGGGCTGGAAAAAGGCGAAGACCTTGCTAAGGCCGCAGGCGCCGACGCCTTCCTGGCAAAACCGTTCACCATCGAGGGGCTGCTCGCCATGATCGGTCGTTTCCTTCATTAGCCCCGTCATCAGGGTTCATTAATTACGTATCAACCCGTCCGCTATCGGCAGCCCTATCTCCACCTGGAACTGGTGGTTGCCGCTGGATATATGTATCCGCCCCCCATGTAGCCGGATGATCTCATTGCATAGCCACAGCCCCAGGCCGGCTCCCTTCTGCACCAGGTCGGAACGGTAAAAAGCCACCTGCAAATTCTCCGTGCTGACTTTTTCGATATTGGTGACATTCGTAAATTGTACGGTCAGTTCCTCAGCCATAGCCGCCTTTCCTACTTTGCATGTGATGGCGGTATCCGAGACGCCATATTTCGCCGCATTCTCCAGCAGGTTGAGCAGGACGATGCGAAGCTTGTCCTGGTCGGCCACGATTATGAAATCCGCGACCTCCTCGTCAAACCGGATGATAGGCTCCAGGTTTTTTTGCCGCAGCAGCGGCAGCAGCTGGTTGAACACCTTGACCACCAGCACCGACAGGTCAAAAGGCTGGCGGTAGATGCTGGGTGAACCGACCCTTAGCTGACTGACCACCAAAAATTCATTCACGATCTCCTGTAGCCTGCTGATCTCTTCCAGCTGGTTGCTCAGCAGATGCCGGAGACCCTCTTCCAGCCCTTGCTTACGCAATCCTACCTCGAGCTCTGTCCGCAGGATCGCCAGCGGGGTCTTCAGCTCATGCGATGCCGAACCAAAGAAATTCTGCTGCTGCTGCAATGACTCGTCGATCCGTTGCATCATCTCGTTGATGGTCACGCTCAGCTCATGGAGCTCGTCTCTTGTTCCGTTCACGGGTATGGGGTCCCGCATCTTATTAGTGTTGATGTTTCGCGCGGCGTGGATGATCCGCTGCAACGGCAGCATTAGGATGCGGGCCAGGATATAGGATACCAGCCCGGAGATCAGCACGCTCAGGATGCTGCTGAACAGAAGCATGGAAAGCAGCAGCCGCAGGTTGCTCTGTAGCTGGACGTTGCTCACGGCCAGCACAAGCTCCGCGGGAATATCCTCGCTGGTGCTCCGGACAAAGGCGACCCGCATCCCCAACGTGTCGGTGACGCCCGGCGTCATAGGCGTCATTATTCGGGCCATGATACCCGGTGACTCAAAAAGTACCCGGCCCCGCCCCTCCGTCCGATAGAGCACGCGGATATAAGAATTTTTGTCCGGAAGGGGAATGATGGCCGGATCGACCTCGGTCTTCTCGAGCAAAGTGGCGGCCCTCGATTGCAGATACCGGTTGCTGTCTTCGATCAGCATCGTGCGGATCCGCTGGTAACCTATCAGGTTGAACAGAAAGCTCAGCAGGATGAACACCGCGCTAAAGGCCAGGGTGATCTTAAGCTTGATGCCCATCGGGAAGGGTAGAGGCATGGTTTAGCTTTTAATGACGTCTCCTTTCAGGATATACCCCCTGCCGATAACGGTCTGGATCAGGGGCTCTTCGGCATCTTTATCTATCTTCTTTCGAAGCTGGTACATATGGACCTCCACGATATTGCTGCCCGGATCGAAATTGATATCCCAGATCTTCTCCAGGATCTGCGTCTTGGTGACGACCTGGTTGGCATGGGTCAGCAGGAATTCCAGCAGCGCGAACTCCCTGTTGCTCAGGTTTACCTTCTGACCGTTCCGGATGACCTCCCTGCTGAGCAGGTTGACTTGCAGGTCGCCTACATTCAACAGGTAGCCGGGCTGGTTGAGGCTCCGGCGCTGGATCGTTCGGATACGCGCCAGCATCTCGTCGAAATCAAAGGGTTTTCGCATATAGTCTATAGCCCCCAGGTCCAGGGCCTGGATCACCTTCTCGGTATCGCTCAACGCGCTCAGGACCAGCACCGGCGTCTGGTTGCGGAACTGCCGTAAATTGGTGAGGATCTCGAAGCCGTTCATATTCGGCAGCATCAGGTCCAGGATGATGAGGTCGAAGTCCGTAGTCATCGCCGCCTCCAGACCCTTGGACCCGTCGGCAAAGTGATCGCAGACATGCCCGGCTTCGGCAAGACCGTCGCACAAAAATTGACCCAGCTTAGCTTCGTCTTCGATCAGCAATATCTTCATCGGACTAAAAAGGTTTTATTATCTATCGTCACGCTCAGCACGATATACACTTTATCGTGGTTGACATTCACAAATCCAAAATGATCGTCCCGCCATACGGCCGAAAGCCCGAGCTGTGAAGCAGTCTTTATCAAGGGTAGGAGATCGTCGACCAGCCCCGGCTTGAAATGGAACAACAGCCGGCCGCTGCGTATCGCCACGATGCCCCCATATTCGTCAAGGATCAGGTTGGGGTTGTGGATACTAAAATACTCCGCGGCATGGTTTGGCGGAATATCCGGCGGCGGCGGCAATTCATCCAGTGCAACTTCCTTGCCGCTTCCCTGGTTCCTGATCCGGCGGAGCCGGTAACCCACGACTTCATCGTTGGCATGCGCATCGTAATTCACCTTCACGGAGTCGCCGGGCGCGGTGATTCCCATGACGGCCTGGGCGGTATGCGGCAGGAAATCGATGGTGAGCATCCCCGATGGCCCTGTTTGCAGCTGGATGGCGTTGACATCCAGGTGGGGATTGGATTTAAACCCTTTCACGATCCCGAAAGCCGTTTTCTCTTTTTCCGGCGCCGGGGCGGCCCCAGGTCCGGGCGGCGGGGGACCGCCGGTATGACGCGTAGCAAAAAAAGCCAGCAGCCCGAGCAGCGCGAACACCAATCCAAGCAGCCATCTGTTAGGAAGCTTCATTGCTTAAAGATAACAAACAAGGCGGCTGGGGCTCCACCCAACCGCCTTTAATTTTTCCCTACCGCACAAGATACGTCTGCCCGTTTATGGTGATCGTCTCAGGTCGTATGCTCACCATATTTCGCACTCCACCACTCCCGCAGGCCTTGCCACCTTGAACCCCGTTCCCGAGATCGTAGCCCCCTGCATCAGCTGCTCTCCCAGATGCGCCGGAAACCTTACCGTCAGCGTCTGAACACCTGCTCCCGCGATACAGGCAAGGAGCATGAACGAATATTAATTTCGCATTCATGCCGTCCTCATCTCCTCGTCCTAGCTTTGCTTCATTAAAAACAAAACATCATGGCAAAGCACGCAAAACATCACGAAGAGTTTACAAAAGAGAAGCCCGCTATCGCCTTCATTATCGATAAGCTGGTAAAAGATCAGACCGAAAGGCAATGGACGATAGAGCACCTCGGCGACGAAGGACCCGGGCACAAACAGCTGCAAAACGACTTGCTCTTCCAACAGCTCGCGCTGCTCGTCAGGTCGCTCGAAAAGAGATCCGGAAAAAAGCTGGCGCCTGTTCCCGGCCATGCACTTTCCTGGGGCGAGAATAAGGAACGCATCGATTTTCCCCTTCCCCTTCCGGCTGAGCTCGCGGGTAAGCTCGAAGACCCGCAAGAAGACTTGCAGCGATTTGCCGAAGGCCCGGAACACGAAACGCTTATGTACAGCGTTGCCATCCAGGTGCTCGCCTGGGCAGCCGCCACAATCCCCACGATCTGATGAGCTCCGCTTCGCTCCGGGTAAAAAGCGCACAACGTGATCAAAGGAAAAACCCCGCCCTTTTTCCGCTTCAGGCGCTCAGCTTCTTCATGGCGGACATGCAGGCGGGCGTCGGCCCCTTCCTCGGCGTCTTCCTGCTGGCCCATGGCTGGAAGAGCGGCCCCATAGGTACGGTCATGGCCCTCGGCGGCGTGGCAGGTATGTTGATGACAGCCCCGGCGGGAGCGCTGGTGGACACTACCACGCGGAAGCGACTCTATGTCGTTATCCCGGGCATCTTCACCATCCTTGCCTCGGCATTGATCCTGCTCTCGCAGAACTTCTGGGTCGTAAGCGTTTCGCAGGTGGCTACCGCGATAGCCGGCTCGGCTATCGGGCCCGCGGTAGTGGGGATTACCCTCGGCATCGTTCGGCAATCCGGCTTTAATCGCCAAAATGGCTACAACCAGGCTTATAATCACGCTGGCAATGTCGCCGGCGCAGCCCTCTCCGGCTGGCTCGGCATGAAATATGGCCTTCCCGCGGTCTTTTGGTTGGCCGTCCTCTTCGCCATCTTATCGATCATCTCGGCGGTCCTGATCCCGCCTGGTGCCATCGACGACCGTATCGCCCGCGGACTCAAAGCCGATGCTACCGGGGAAAAGGTCAGTGGGCTTCGCGTGCTCCTCACCTGTAAGCCCTTGCTTATTCTTGCGGCCGCCCTGGCCTTCTTTCATCTGGGCAACGCCGCCATGCTGCCGCTCTACGGCATGGCCGCGGCCACCCAAAAACACGGTGACCCTTCTATGTTCGTGGCCATGACGATCATCATCGCCCAGGCCGTCATGATCTTCACCTCTCTTATAGCGATGCGCACGGCGGAGAACCGCGGCTACTGGCTTGTGTTATTCATCTCGTTTATCGCGCTTCCCGTGCGCTCGCTTATAGCCGCACATCTGATCTCCAGCGCCGGCCTCTACCCCGTGCAAATCCTCGATGGCATCGGCGCCGGCCTCCAAAGCGTAGCCGTCCCCGGTCTGGTAGCACGCATCCTCAACGGCACGGGCCGCATCAACGTCGGCCAGGGCGCCGTCATGACCATACAAGGCCTCGGCGCTTCATTGAGCCCCGCCCTCGGCGGTTGGATGGCGCAGGATCTGGGCTATCCGAAAACCTTTCTCATCCTGGGCACATTCGCCTTTGTCTCCATCTTCCTGTGGCTCATCTTTTTCCGCACCCTTAAAAACGGTAATTTGCAGCCTGCACAAACCCCCCAAATGGCTAAAGCCCTCTAATATACATGTCTCACCCGCTCTTCATCTGGATCATCTCTCTCGCCGCCATCGCCGGCGTCATCATCCGTCCCTTCCGCTTCCCCGAGGCTGTCTGGGCAGTGGCAGGCGCCGCCCTGCTGACCATCCTGCAATTGATCTCCCCCGCGCAGGCCGGCCATGGCATCGCCAAAGGCGCAGACGTCTACCTCTTCCTGCTCGGCATGATGCTGCTCGCCGAGGTCGCAAGAGAGGAAGAACTCTTCACCTGGCTGGCGGCAAAAGCAACCCTCCAGGCCAATGGCTCTTCCAAAAAACTATTCCTGCTCATCTATACGGTAGGCATCCTCGTCACGGCCTTCCTCTCCAACGATGCGACGGCCGTAGTCCTGACGCCTGCCGTCGCCGCGGCTGTCAGGGCCGCACGCATCACCAAACCCTTACCCTATCTCCTTATATGCGCCTTCATCGCCAATGCCGCCTCATTCATCTTGCCCATCTCCAACCCCGCCAACCTCGTCATCTACGGGTCGCACATGCCGCCCTTACTGCAATGGCTGCCGCGTTATATCCTCCCTTCGATCTTGTCCATAGTCATCACCTGTATTCTATTATACCTCACCCAACGAAAAGCCCTCGCCGGTCCCGTCGGCATACCTCCGATTCCATTTCCCCTCTCCTCCACCGGCAAGGTGGCCGCCTGGGGAATAGCCGCGACGGCCCTGGTGCTCCTTACCTCCTCCGCGCTGGATATCCCCTTAGGCCTCCCCACGGCCCTCACCGGCCTGCTCACCTCCGCCATTGTGCTCTTCAAAGCAAAAAAATCGCCTATGGCGATCATCAAGGGCGTCTCCTGGTCCGTCCTTCCCCTGGTCGCAGGCCTCTTCGTCATCGTAGAGGCGCTTAACAAGACAGCCTTCGTCCGGACCATCAGCGATCTCCTCCGGCAAGGGTCGGCGCCCCGGGCCGCATGGATCGGCGGCATTGGCATCGCCCTTCTCAGCAATCTCATGAACAACCTGCCCTCCGGCCTCGTCGCCGCCGATGCCATCCAGCTCGCCCGGGTCCCGGAATCCGTCCGCAGCGCCATCCTCATCGGAGTCGACCTCGGGCCCAACCTCTCCGTCACCGGCTCCCTCGCGACCATCCTCTGGCTGGTAGCCCTTAAAAGAGAAGGCCAGGCGATCAACGCCTGGACCTTCTTGAAACTCGGTATGCTCATCATGACCCCGGCCCTCCTGGCGGCCCTCGCCGCCCTCTGGCTCTAGCCAACTATAAGGGCGTCGTAGACGTATTGCTGCGCCTCATGGTTAATTCAATGCCGACACCTGTTCATTATAGAATTTCACCGTCTGGATCACATCCGGGACGCTATTGTACCAATTGCTCTCATGCTCGATGGACAGCATGCCCTTAAAATTCTGGCGTTTCAGCTCCTGGAAGATCGGCGCCCATTTTATCACCCCCGTCCCCACTACAGTATCTTCCGCCTTCGTATTATCGAACTGTACGATATCCTTGAGGTGCACGCCAATAATATGCCCTTCCAGCTTCTTCAGGCATTCCACGGGGTCCAGTCCATTCCGCGCCCAATGCCCTACATCTGCACAGGAGCCAATATGCTTATGACCCTGTATAGCCGCCAGCACCGAATCCGGTGACCAGTATACATTCGGCTTGGGATGATCGTGGATAGCCACCCTGATCCCATAAATGCCCGCCAGGCTATCGATCCCGTCCCACTGCGTCTTTATAGGCTCGGCGGTAAAATAGCTCAGCCCAAACTCCTTCCCGAACGCAAAATACTTCTGCCATTCTTCCAGCGTCTTGGGAACGATCACCCCCATCGCCACGATATGAATGCCCTTGGACTTCAGCAGCTGCTTCACCTGTGTCTTCTCCTCCGCCGTCATGTCCGGCCCGAAATCGCCGGCCATCCCGCCGCCCAGCTTCTGATGCGAATAAGCTTCTATATATTTCACGCCGGAACTGTCCACCTTGGAGATGGCCGTCACAAAATCGAACTTGCTGAACGTCCATAGCTGTACGCCCAGTTTCCAGTCTTTAGTGCTGCTGGTAAAAGTAAAGATCGTAAGGAAGATAACGGAGAGTTGTTTTTTCATATTGGAAGAATATAGGGCAATTTAAGGATTAATATCCACAACCACCTTCCCCTCCGATCCCTTCTCCTCCATCGCCCTATACGCCTCACTCACGGTCTCCAGCGTATAATGATGCCCGTCCACCAGCGGCACGATCTTCCCCGCTTCTATCAGCCGCGTCGCCTCCCTCAATATCTCCCCATGATGCGCTCTCCCTTTCCCCGAGATCAACGGATACAGGGTAAACACCCCGGAGTATGTAGCACTGCGAAATGACAGCGGCGCCAGGCTATGCGCACCCCAGCCAAGAATGCTCACCACATGTCCGGTATACCGTTTAGCTGCCTTGAAGGAGGCGTCCAGCACACCCCCGCCCACGGTGTCGAACACAATGTCGAACCCCTCGCCGCGGGTATATTGCGCTATATAGTCATCTACCGTCAACCGGTTATGGTCGATCGGTGTAGCCCCATACTGAGTCATCAGATCATCCTTCTCCGGTCTCACCGTGGCAAAGACCTCCGCCCCCCTGGCCTTCGCCAGTTGTACGGCAATATGTCCAACTCCGCCCGCCCCGCCATGTACCAATACCGTTTTTCCCGGTCCTGCACCAGCCTTGTCCACCAATCCTTCCCAGGCCGTGATGAAGATCAGCGGTATCGCGGCAGCTTCCTTCATGCTCAGGTTCTTCGGTTTTAGCGCCAGCAGGTCGGCATCTACCACCGCATATTCCGCCAGCGACCCCGGTACCCCTCCAATGCCGCCCGTCATCCCATAAACCTCATCGCCAGGGGCAAACGCCACTTTAGCGCCCACCGCCTCTACGACCCCCGCCATATCGATCCCCAATATCGCCGGCAGCTTCGTCTGGGCATGCCCCGCCAACCCGGCGACGATCTTCAGGTCCAGCGGATTGACGCCACTGGCTTTTACCTTCACCAGCACCTGTCCCGGCGATGGCTTTTCCACCTCCTGCAAGCGCAGCGGCGTGTTATACTGTTCTAAGATCAATGCTTTCATAATAGCCTTTTTCACTCCCATCCGAATCTACACATTTATTTGCGTTCACCGTATATTTACACATAATCCCTTATATGCGTTACATCTCCTTATACGTGATGATTGCCTTGTACCTCGCAGCCGGCGTCAACCACTTCATCCATCCGGGAACGTATAAGACCATCATGCCCCGTTTCATCCCTGCCGGCTTGAACCTTCCATTCGTCTGGGTAAGCGGCGCCTGCGAGATTGTCTTCGGACTCTTGTTGATCCCTACCGGCAGCCGCTGGCTGGCGGCCTGGCTTATCATCGCCCTGCTCGTCGCCGTCTTCCCCGCCAATGTCCAGATGGCCATCGACTTCCAACGACGACATAGCCCCTACACCTGGCTGGCGATCCTGCGTTTGCCGGTGCAGATCCTTCTCATCGTATGGGCCTATTCGTTTACGTCCAGAAATAATTAAACAACCTTCCATGAAATACGTCTTGCCATCATTGCTCTTCCTCGCGCTCAGCATAGCCACCCACGCCCAGGATCGCTATCCCTTCCAGGACAATAAGCAGCCCATGGAAAAACGGATCGACAACGTCCTTTCCCTGCTCACCATAGACGAAAAGATCGGCTGCTTAAGTACCAACCCTACTGTCGCCCGCCTGGGTATCAGGGGTACCGGTCATACCGAGGGGCTGCATGGACTGGCGCTGGGCATCCCCGGTGGCTGGGGCCGTAAGACACCGGTGGCGACTACTATCATGCCCCAGGCTATCGGCATGGCAGAGACCTGGGATACGGCGATGATCCGTCAGGCAGCCGCTATCGAAGGCTATGAAGCACGCTACTATGCGCAAAACGGTAAGGGCGGTCTCGTCATCCGTGCCCCAAATGCGGATCTCGGCCGCGATCCCCGCTGGGGCCGGACGGAAGAATGTTACGGTGAAGATGCCTTCTTCAATGGCACTATGGTGATGGCTTATGTAAAAGGCCTTCAGGGTAACGACACTACCTATTGGCAGGCCGCCTCCCTGATGAAACACTACCTGGCCAATAGCAATGAGAACGGCAGGGATAGCAGCTCCTCTGATTTCGATGAACGGCTGTTCCGTGAATATTATTCCGTCCCTTTTCGTATGGGGGTCCAGGGCGGATCGAGGGCCTATATGGCCTCTTATAACAAGGTAAACGGCATTCCTCAGGCCATAAATCCTTCGTTGAGAAAGGTGACGGTGGCCCAGTGGGGTCAAAACGGCATCATCTGCACCGACGGCGGTGCATACAAAATGCTGATCACCGCCCACCATGCATTCAAAACCCCGGAAGAGGCCGCCGCAGCCTGTATAAAAGCGGGGATCAACCAGTTCCTCGACAACTATAAGGCCGGCGTCAAAGGTGCGCTCGACCAGCACCTGCTCACGGAAAGAGATCTGGATACGGCTTTACGGGGTGTGTTTCGCGTCATGATAAAGCTCGGTCAGCTCGACGATTCCACGCTGGTGCCCTACGCGTCCATCCACACCGGACCCCAGCCCTGGACCAACCCGGCCAGCCGGCAATTCGTCCGCACCATTACCCAGAGATCTATCGTCCTGCTCAGGAATGCCGGCAACACGCTGCCGCTGGACAAGCAAAAGCTCCGGTCTATAGCCGTCCTCGGCTCGCGCAGCGCCGAAGTCTATAGCGACTGGTACAGCGGTTCTTCTGGCTACTCCGTCACCCCGCTAGATGGGATAAAGAACAAGGTCGGCCCCAATATCCTCGTCAGCCACACTACCAATGACGATCTCGCCATCAGCCTTGCAAAAGCCGCCGACGTCGCCATTGTCTGCGTCGGCAACCACCCTACAGGCAATATGGGCTGGAAGAAAGTCTCCGTACCCAGCGAAGGCAAAGAAGCGGTGGACAGGGATTCCATCAACCTTGACTCCGCACAGGAAAACCTGGTAGAACGTGTGCTGGCCGTCAATCCCAACACCATAGTCGTCCTCATCAGCAGCTTCCCCTATTCCATCAATTGGATCGACGCGCATGTCCCGGCCATCGTCCATCTCACGCATAACAGCCAGGAACTGGGCAATGCCCTCGCCGACGTCTTGTTTGGCGATGTGGACCCCGGCGGCCGCCTGGTGCAGACCTGGCCCAAGTCACTGGATCAGGTGCCGCCTATCATGGATTACAATATCCGCGATGGCAAGACCTATCTGTATTTCAAGGGTCAGCCCCTGTATCCTTTTGGCTATGGGCTCAGCTATACCACCTTCGAGTATGCCAGCTTCAGGCTGACCAAAAAGCCTGACATCACCGTCAGCGTCGACGTCACCAATACCGGCAATAGGATAGGGGACGAAGTAGTTCAGCTCTATGCCACCCACCTCGGCTCCCGCGTCCCCCGTCCCATCAAAGAGCTCAAAGGCTTCAGCCGCATCACCCTGCAGCCGAAGGAGACAAAGACGGTGACGTTTCATCTGAAGCCCGAAGACCTGGCCTATTGGAACGAAGCGCAGCAGCGGTTCGTAGTGGAAAAAGACCAGGTGAAGCTCTCGGTGGGCGGCTCATCTGCCGACACCCGGGCCTCGGGGTCGATTGACCTCTAACCCGTAAAAACCATTCCGATCCCTTAAATTTGGGTATGGACATGGAACAGCTACGCGACTATTGCCTCCAAAAGCCCGGCGCCACCGAAGGCTTCCCTTTCGGCGAGACCACCCTTGTATTCAAAGTAGGTGAAAAGATGTTCCTGCTGGCCGACCTCGCCGAAGGCAGCTCGTTCAACGCAAAATGCGACCCC